>CAYZKE010000257.1:0-5438 GCA_964478505.1 uncultured Loktanella sp. | reverse complement strand
TGGAAGCGCTGAACCTGAACCCTGTTCCTGTTGCTTGGGAAGAAACCCTTGATGGTCTCAAGCAGGGTCTGATTGATGGTGCGGAAACATGGGCGTCCGCGGTGGCTTATGCCAACATGGCCCCTGTGGTGTCGCAGTCGGTTCACCTGAACTTCTTCTGCGGGACAGAGCACACAGCGATGTCAGCATCGGTCTTTGATAGTCTCGAAGGATACCTTCAGGATGCAGTGATGGAATCGGCCTATTGGGCACAAACACATGTTCAGGCTGCAAACGAAGTGGCCCTGATCAATACAGTTGGCCAGTCCGATCCGCAGCTGCCAAACACGATCTTTGCACAGAACGGTGTGCGTAACGCATTCCTCTCTGCTGAAGAGATCAAGAAGGCCGAAGAAATGTGTTCACCTGAGTATCAGCCAGCACTCTGGGAAGAGTGGCGCGAGCGCCTCAACGGTTGGTCCGGTGGTCTGGACACATATCAGGAGATCTATGACGAGGTGCGCACAATTGACGCGAACACCTTGCCAGAGAACGTCGAACCGCGCCGTTGGTGGAAGAGCTAACGCGGCCTTTCTCTGACGCGCAATTTAAGGGCCGACCGAATGGGAGTTCGGTCGGCCCTTTTCATCACAAGAAGAATATGACTGCATGAATGCAGTATAGGGACACATTAGGGGGGAGACCTAAATGTCGATAATCGCTGAAGCAGTGGCCGTTATTCCGGCCTTGTTCTCGGGCAGTGCGTGGGAGAAGCGTCAGGCATTCGATGCGGATGGCATGTGGCTCTTCTGTTTTGTCTACACGTTTCTGGGCGGTCTTGCTGCGCATTACTTCTACAGATTCTTTCCTTTTATGGAGCGCCATCTGGAACGCACGATTTCCGTCGTGATGTATCTGATCATTGCAGGCATCATCTGTTGGGGTGTGATTGACCGGTTTGTCTTTTCCAGCCAATGGTCCGGTTCGACGACGATCCCGCCTTTCCTGTTCATGGTCATGGCATGGTTTGCCTGTTCGTATAACGTGAAGCTGCGGACACACCTGAGCTTTAGCGAGTTCCGATCAAAGATGCCGCCGACCGGTCAGATGGCGACACTGACGTTGGATGCGGCCCTCTGGCTGGGCTTCTGCTGGATCGCGATCACCACATCGCTGCGTTTTACCGCACTTTCCGCGGACAACTTCCAATTGGTCGATGGCGTAGATGACGTCATGAAATGGTGGTTCTACACAACAATCCCCATTGCTTTCACGCTCATGGCCGGTCGTGTGTTCGGAAACTGGATTGAAGACTGGAATAACTACAAGTCTGGTGACCAGATCATCAAGCAAGCCGTCATCGGGGGAGACGTCTAATGGCCGATAGTACATGGATTACACTTATCTCATTGGGCGTGACGTTGTTCTTCATGCTCGGAACACCCGTGCTGCTGGTCATCTTTTACTGGGTCATCGGCATCAGTTTTGTGATCGACCTGCCTTTGGCAAATACAGGTAACGAGCTGATCAACGTGTTCAGCAAAGGCTTTGCCCTGCTGGCGATGCCGCTGTTTATCCTTACCGGTGACCTGATCAACCAATCGGGGATTGCGCGACGATTGTCGGATTTTGCCTATTCGGTTCTGGGCTGGTTGCGCGGTGGTCTTGCCATGGCCTCGATTGCGGCCTGTGGTCTGTTTGCTGCGATCTCGGGGTCCAACTCGGCGACGACGGCGACAATCGGTTCGATGCTGCACCCCGAAATGGTCAAGGGTAACTACGATGAACGCTTCTCGGCGGCGACGGCTGCTGCGGGGGGCACGGTGGGGATCATCATTCCGCCGTCCATCATCTTCATCGTATATGGCTTCTTGCTGAACTTGCCGATCTCTGACCTGTTTGTAGCGGGTATCATTCCGGGGGCCTTGATGGTTCTGGGCATGATGACCGCAGCTTTCATCATCTGCACGATCAACGGTTGGGGTGTTCTGATCGGCCTGTCGGTTTCGCGGATGATCAAGACCGGCATCGGCGCTTGGTTGGGCTTCTTTGCCATCGGTCTGGTGCTGTGGGGCATCTACACCGGTAAGTTCTCGCCCACGGAGGCGGCGGGTGTGACCGTTGGCTTTTGTGTGTTTGTTGGTCTTGTGTCCTATCCACTCAACCGAATGATGGGCAGTGCGTCTGATGTTGCTGTAGAGCAAAAAAGCTATGCATCGATGTTTGTTGTCGAAGGCTTTACCGTTCCGCAGATCCCTTCGATTGTGTCACGGTCTGCACAGATCTCGGGCATTCTCGTCCCGCTCATTGCGGTGTCGGTCGCAATGCAGCAGGTCATGTCATCCTTGGGTGCCAGAGACTTTATTGGTGAATTTGTGACGGGAATGGGGGGGTACTATGCGGTTCTGTTTACCTCTATGGCGATTGTCTTCGTGACTGGCATGATTCTTGAATCGTTGCCCGTGACGATCATTCTTGCGCCGATCCTAGCGCCAATTGCAGCTTCGGTGGGCATTGATCCGATCCATTTTGCTGTTGTGTTTCTTGTTGGCGCATCCATCGGGTTTGTAACGCCGCCCTACGGGCTTAACCTTTATGTCGCCTCCGGTGTAACAGGTGTGCCCTACTTCCGGTTGTTGCGCTACATCGTGCCCTACCTTATTGCACTGATTGCAGTCTGGTTCTTTGTGGCACTTGTTCCGGAAACTGCGCTCGCGATTTTGCCGGATAGATAATGTGACGATGATTGACGACGAAAACGATGAGGCCGCCGGCCAAATCCCGACCAATCTAAGGCTCTTGTTGCTTTTAGAAGAAGTCGCGAAGGCCGGCGTCCCTGTCACGCCGTCAGTCATCAACGAGACCATGAAGCTGCCCAAGCCGACGATCCACAGGCTCTTTGCTACGGCAGAAGCAGAAGGTTTCCTGCAACGCGACATCGACGGCCGGTCCTACAGTCCGGGCCGTCGAATGCGGATCCTTGCGATCAATACCCTGTCGTCCGAGCGGATCAGAACGGTGCGTTTGGCGGTGCTGAAGTCTTTGGCGCTAGCGGTTGGTGAAACCTGCAATCTTGCGATCCCTGAACGCGAGGGGATGTTCTATCTCGACCGCGTGGAAACCCATTGGCCGCTGCGCATTCAGCTGCCTGTCGGCACAGAGGTCCCCTTTCACTGCACGGCCAGCGGGAAAATGTATCTGTCAACGCTGCGCCCCGATTACCTTGACCGGTTTCTGAAGAACAACGAGCTGCGTCGGCAAACAGACAAGACAATCACCGATCCTGCGCTGCTGCGAGAGGAACTGGCGAAGACGCGTGAGAGGGGGTATGCTACGGACGACCAGGAATTCATGCCCGGCATGAGCGCCATTGCCGTGCCTATTCTTGATGACCGTGGGAGGCTCTTGTCGACCCTCTCGATCCATGCGCCCGAACAACGTGTGCAGGTCGCGGAACTGACAAAACATCTCGAGACATTGCGCGATGCGGCAGACGAATTGGCTGCCATTGCCGGACGGTGACTGCGGCCTACGGGCGCTGAAGGAAATGCGCCTTTGAACCGGAACCGGAATTGCGCCATATTGGGATCAGCCAAAAAGATCAGGGATTCCCGATATGACGCTTGCCGTCCCAAAGCTGCGTTCGTGCAATGATTGTCCGATTCGCTATAGTGCTGTCTGTTCCAAGTGTGAGCCGGATGAATTGGCTCAGTTGGAAGATATCAAATATTACCGGACCTATGCGGCCGGTCAGCCGATATTTTTTGGCGGCGACCCGCTGGAATTTGTGGGCTCTGTCGTGTCGGGTGTTGCCAGTCTGATGCGTACCTTGCCGGATGGCCGTGTCCAGATGGTGGGTTTGCTGTTGCCTGGTGACTTTCTGGGACGTCCCAATCGCGACACGATCGACTGTGACGTGGTTGCGGAAACCGACGTCATGCTGTGCTGTTTCCGGCGCAAACCCTTTGAGAAGATGATCCTAGACACCCCGCATGTGGGCCAGCGTCTGCTTGAAATGACACTGGATGAACTGGATGCAGCCCGTGAGTGGATGCTGGTGCTGGGCCGCAAGACCGCGCGCGAAAAAATCGCGTCCTTGCTCCATATGATCGCGGTACGCATGGCATCGCTGAAACCCGGTGAGACGGCAGCAACCACATTCACCTTGCCAATCACCCGTGAGACGATGGCCAATTATCTGGGCCTGACCATTGAGACGGTCAGCCGCCAGATGTCCGCCTTGAAGAAAGACGGGCTCATCGCCTTTGATGAACGCCGCGATATCCGCGTACCCGATCTGGATGCGTTGAAGGCTGAAACAGGTGAAGAGAGCTTCTAGCCAGACTGCCTGCCCCATGCCGGAGATCCTAGCGCGACATCAAGATAGGCAGGTCAGCCAGTTCCAGTAAATCGCGTGTTGCGCCGCCAAAGACGGCCTCGCGCAGCCGTGAGTGGCTATAGGCGCCGCTGACAATCATCTTGGCCCCCACCTCTTTGGCGCGCCGCAACAGGATGTCACCAATATGCGGTTCGGTCTTGGCCAGAACGGCGACTTCGGACTTGGTGCCGTGCCGCATCAGGTATTGTGCCATCGCCCCTCCCGGATCAGAGCGGTCGGCGGCATGCATCGGCGGATCAATGATGCAGATATCGGTAATGTCGGCCTGCTCCAGAAGCGGCATCGCGGCACGTGCCGCTGCCAACGCTTCGGCTCCGTCGTTCCAGCCCATCAGCACGTGTCCGCCCGCATCAGGCGCTTTGCAGCCTTTCGGAATCATCAAAACGGGTCGTTCGGCGGCAAAAAGGCAGGCCTCGACAAGAGACGCGGTCTCGGGGTTGTCCTGATAAGGGCGCGGCAGCACCACCAGATCAGAGAATCGCAGCTTGCGCGCCAGATAGCCTGTTAGGGCAGGGCCTTGCACCGTGGCGGCCTGTGATGACCAGCGCACGACTTCACCGCGCATCCGGTCGGACAGCCATGCTTCGATGGCCTCGCGCTCGGTCATGGCATCGGTGGTCTGTTGCGCCACCATTAACGCTTCGGAACCCAGATAGTAGTTGTATGTCTCGGTATGGCTGATCGTCACCACATAAACGTCGAGATGCGCATCCATCCGGTCTGCAAGCGCGATGGCCGCGTCCAGTGCTTCTGCGGATTGTTCAGTATCGGTGAGAATCGTTGCGATAATCTTGTATGACATTGGCTCGGCCTTCCCCATATCGGTCTTACGTTGGGGGCGATCGTTCGCGCAAAACCGCCTCTTGCTGAAATATTGGCTTTCTTTGCACTGCTTGACCTTGATCCAAGTCAAGCGCGCCATTGATCCACATCAAAGACCCGCCGCGCCCCGGATTCCATAAGCGGAAGAACCAAGTAGCCGTCGGACCCGTTTGCGATCCGGCACAAGAAGGGGATCACTTATGGGGAACTACATAAAGTTGATAGCATTGGGGGGCGT
>CAYZKE010000256.1:0-5446 GCA_964478505.1 uncultured Loktanella sp. | reverse complement strand
AGCACAAAGAGATCGGCCTGCGCAAAGGCCGCCGCCTTGGCCGCCCCCTCCACATGGCCATGCAGCCGGATACGGCCAGCCGACAGGTTCGCGCGCATCTGTAGCATACGCACATATTCGGCATCCCCTGCCCCATAGATATCCAGCGTGAAATGCGCTGGCAGGCGCGTCATCGCCGCGAAAAGCGCCTCAACACCCTTCTTGGGGTGCAGGCGGCTGAGAAAGAGCAGGCGGCACTGCCCGTCACTCGGGCGGCGGGGCAACAATTCCGCAGGAACATCCACCGCATTGGGAATAATGGCGCGGGCAATCTGCCCCAATCGGGCCGTGCCATGCGTCGCTTCCTGCGCCGAAGTGACATGCAAAACAGCCCCCTTGGGGCGCAGCAGGTGGGCCAGATGCTCGAACCCGTGTTTGATGCGCCGCTTGGGCGCGTCCGGCCAATCCGCCGTGGCCTGCAATCCGCCACGGGGCGACCAGACCACAGGCTTGCCCATTGCACGGGCCAGCCAAAGGCCGGCAAAGTCGGCATGTTGTAGGTGCCTGTCACATGCACGACATCCGCCCAGTGGATCGCCGCAGGCATCCGCGCCAATAGCCCCGGCGCGATGCAATGTCCCGCGATGCGCCGCGCATAATGTACAGGATAGTCCAGCGGCACCGGCACCACACGATCCGCAATGGCAGGGCCTGCCGCATCAGCCGTCAGGACCCGCAACTGGACGCCATCCAAAGCGGAAACCCCGTCACAAATCGCCTTGGTGGACCAGATCGGACCGCCCCAATAGGTCGCAGGATAGAACGCGGGAACGATGTGTAGAATCTTCATGCGGCAACCTCCTTGGTGCTGCGATGGCCGATAATGCGCGCCGGATTACCCGCCACAATTGCGCCTGCCGGCACGTCACAGGTGACAATCGCACCGGCACCGATGACCGCATGCGCACCGATCTGCGCGCAGGACGGCAGGATCACTGCACGCGCGCCAATCCAGACGCCGGCGCCAATGACCTTGGGGGCAGGACGGGCCAGACTATGCGGATCAAGGCCGTGATCATGGGTGAAAATCAGCGCGTGTTCGGACACCATCACATCATCGTGGATGGTCAGCCCGCCCTCTATGTCCAGATGGGCAAACTGGTTGACATGCACGCGGTCCCCGACCCGCAGGCAGGCATGCGCGCCCCTGCCCGACACCCCGACACCGCGCCAGAAATAGCAGTCCGCACCCAGTTCAACCTGCGCGGGGCTGTCGAACCGGACCCCCGTCTGAAACCGCGTTCCGGCACCGGTTTTCGCAAGGCTGGCACGGTGCAGCCGTGTCGCCAGCACAGCGCCCGCGCGGCGCATCAAAGCGGCCGCGATACGCAAAACCCAGAACAGCGCCCTAAACATGTGCCACCCCCGCGTACCTGACAGGGCGCGCGCGCAAACGCGGCACGAAGACCACAATCATGGCCATGATCAGCACGACTTGTACAACCGCAGCCACGATAAATCCGCTGAATGATGAATGCAGCGTGGCCTGCACGAAAGGGTAAAGCAGAAGGGGATAAAGATAGAACGCGCCAAAGCGCAGGCAGTGACGCGGTGCAAGCAGCACCACCTCGGCGCGCCGGTACACCCAGCCCAGCACAAACCCGACAAAGGCCCCCGCCCAGCCGAAATTCATAAACGCCTCGCCGGGACCAGTGACGTTAAACGCGCCGCCCGTCGCAACACCCATCACATCGCGTTTGAAAAACACACCCAGATCAATCGCAGGCTTGTCCAGCCACAGCGCGCGGGGCACCCAGCCAAAGATCCACCAGCCATAGCTTTCGCCCAGCAAATAGGTATCCGGCCTGACCTGATCGGTGACCATGACGGCGGCATTGATATCCAGAAAATAAGTCGATCTGACGATCTGTTCCCACAGGCCCGCGTCAACCCCGCGCAGCGCGGTCATATAGGCAGCCATAGTGAACACGCCGACCGCTCCGCCTATCATCCATAGCACCGACCGCACGCCCATTGCCCCTCCCACAATCAGGTAGGTGGCACAGGCGAAAACCAGAAGCTCCACAAGTTCAAAGCGGTCCCCCGAGACCAGCGCAATCATCACCAGCAAAAGCGCCAGAGCACCCGCTTGCAGCAACAGCCACGGCGCACGCAGCACCAGCCCCTGCGCCAGAAGCATCACAAAGGCGCATTTGGGTACGACAAACAGCATCTTGATCCCTGCAAGCGTCGCGCCCACGCCCTCACGGTTCACATTGATCTGCTTGTCCTGATTGAACGCGGTCAGAAGATCAGCGGAAAAGAGCGACAGCCCACGGGCCTGCAGGATCAGCGCAAAGGTCAAACCCGCCACACCGAAGGCCGCAACAAACAGCCAGCCCTGACGCACCAACCCGCCCGCGATCAGGCGCGCCTCGCGGATCGCCAGTCGCGGATCACTGCGCCGCAGCGCAAGGCGATAGCCGAGGCACATCAGTATCACAAAGGCCGCTAGATAGAACGCCCCGCGCGGCATTGCCCCTGCGGTATCAACGTATTGGTCAAAAAAGGCCAAGGCAGGGTCCGCGCTATAAACCGCGACCTTGATTAGGAACCCGAAGGCGCAGAAATAGGCCAGCAGATGCATCGGCGAGACAAGTGGCACCAGCCCATAGCGTTCACCCATCCAGAACGGAATGATGGTGCACGTCAGCGCCAAAAGGATGATCAGGAGGTTCTCCACTGCCCCTCCTTTCCCCACCAAAGGACAGTGGCCGATGTATCAATGCCCAGTTTCCGCCAGACCGCCCACCACAGGGCAAGACCGCCCAACGACAATGCGCCGACATAGCCCAGCGCATTGGTCAGCGCTGTCAATTCAGCGCCCCACCACGCAAACCACGCCAGATAGAGCCCTGTCATCAACAGCCGCGCGGCCAGTGCCCACTGCTGCAATCCACACAGCGTTGCGACAGTGAAGCTTGATGCCAGCGCCACTTGGCCAAGCGCCCCGAGCAACAACACTCCAAAGATCATGGACAGCACTGCCCCAGCGGTTTGCGGGAACATGGCAGGCAGGACCGGCAACACCAAAAGCGCCATGCCAAACAGTGCAAGCCCGGGCAACATCGCAATCTGGCTGCCCTGCGCGCTTGCACGGGCAAGGGCGGCCATGTCACCGGCACCCTTTGCCGCCGACACCGCAGGCCCGCTGACCCATGTCGCCACGCTGACAGGCAGCGCCACAAGGTTCGCAACACGGCGCAGCAAGGCATAAACGCCCAAAGCCTCGCCGGAAATCACCGCACCGCCGACAATCAAATCAATCTGCGCCACGACCATGCCCGTAACAGATGTCGCCCAGAGCGACAGGCTTAGATAAGGTCGATACCGCCGCGCCAGAACTTGCGTCCCTTGCATCCGCGGGATCGCCCAAAGCACGCCAACCGTGGCGAAACCCGCCATCACCAGTGCACACAGCAAAAGGATGCCTGCAACGCCTGTTTCGGGCAGCACAAGCCCGGCGACACCAAGCGCCACCTGCGGCCCCGCATCGCGCAGCGCCATTGACAGATGCACACTGCCCAGTGCCCGCATGATGCTAGCAAGACAGCCCAGCAGATTGACGCAAAACCCGACACTCATGATGGCCAGCCATGGCATGGCAGGCCAGATCAGCGCCCCAAATCCCCAAGCGACCAGCGCGAGCATTGCCGGATAAAGCACGGTCAGCCGAAAAATATCTGCCCTGCGCAGCCCCCGCCCGTCTGTCAGCACCCACAGCAAGATCACAGGACCACCCACGGATATGAGCGTGCCGACGACAAGCCCCGCGCCCCAAAGTGCCGCCAGCCTGCAAAAGGGTCTCAAGCCCCAGCCAAGCGGCAAGGCCCAGCATGACAAGGAAATTGACACCAACGATGCCCATCCTAAGGCCCATCGACCCTCTGGCGCCTTTGCTTGCCAAGCGTGCTAATCTGGATACTGGCATCACACAAAAACCGTTGCTAAGCGCCATTAACCAAAGAAGGCGCAGCTTTAGTCCTCATTCATTGTGATTAATTAAAGGTTAACTCCTTTGTGGTGTTTTGCAGGGACGAACCCGGACAGAAACCCAGACCTGGAATGCAATGACACAGCGTAACGACGCCACCAGACCGGACCCGTATGACGGGTACCGCGACACCTTTGACCGGATCACCCCGCTAGATGTCGCGGCCATGTTGCGCGTTCTGTGGCACGGCAAATGGCTGGTGCTTTGTGCGCTTCTCTTCACAACGGGGGTGACCGGATACTATGCATTCCGGATGGCCCAGCCCCAATACACGGCTGTAGCAACATCCCAACTTGGCGGTGCCGATGATGCAACGTCGGGCATGGCCGCCCAGCAGGACCGCGATGAAACGGCACTGAACACCGCCGCTGCACTTGTCACGTCAGACCCTGTGCTGACACAGGTCGTCACAGTGCTGGATCTGCTGGCAGACCCCGAATTCAACCGATACCTTGCGCCGACAAAACCCTTTTCGCCCAATACCTTGCGCACGCAGCTCCGGCACTGGCTGGCCGGCACGACAGAACAGCCCCCCGATGAAGCCGCTATTCTGGACAAGACGATCCAGAACCTGCGCCGCGCACTCACGGTCACCCGCCAGGCCGACACCTATATTCTGCACATCACAGCACAGAGCCACGACGCGGACAAAGCGGTGACGCTCGCCAACACAACGGCGGCGCTTTATCTGTCCCACCTGGAAGCAACGCAAAAACAAAAACTGGTCACAACGGAGACCCTGTTGCAGACGCGCGTCAATGATCTGCGCACCGAACTCGCCCAACAAGACGCGCAGGCCGCTGCGATTATCGCTTCAGCGCAAATTCAGGGTGACATTGCATTGGATGCGCTGACGGCACAGGTGCTTGCCGCTGATCAGGACCTCAGCGAAGCACGCAACGCGCTGCGCGCGCTTGAAGTCGCGCCAGACAGCGGAAGTGCGCGCAACACAGCCGAAATCGCGCAACTGCGCGAGAAAATTAACGAAATTGCCGCACTCAAAGACCGGCGCAGTGCGCAGCTTTCGGTGCAATCGGAAGGACACGCAGCCCTGCAACAGATTACACTTCAAACCGAGGCCACGCGCCTGGTCTATCAAAGCTTTCTGGCACAACTGCAGGAAAACCGGATGCAACAGGGACTGGGTACCGCCGCAGGCTTGCGGATCACACCAGCCACCGAAGGCACATATGCAGGACCGCAAAAGATGCTGCTTCTGACAATCGCAACCGTTTTGGGCACCCTACTGGGCATTATCGCGGTCGCCATCCGGCACATGACACGCAAGGGTTTCATTGACGCCAACAGCCTGCACGATGCAACCGGCCTGCCGGTTCTGGCGCAGTTCTCGCGCCGCGCGTTGCGCGATTTCAACAAAGGTGGGCGCGCCTTGGCCACACGGCCCCAGACAGG
>CAYZKE010000255.1:0-5450 GCA_964478505.1 uncultured Loktanella sp. | reverse complement strand
TAAGACGCAGGTGGCGTCTTGATTTCCATCGTGAACGACTTGTCCTGATAGTATGTGATCACTGTCGGGCACGGGGCATTCTTTTCCATGCCTTCTGTCTTGGCGTTGAACGCTTTACAGAATTCCATGATGTTGATGCCGCGCTGACCCAATGCTGGGCCGACTGGTGGGGAAGGGTTAGCGGCGCCTGCAGGAACCTGCAGCTTGAGCGTACCCATAATCTTCTTGGCCATGAAGCCATCTCCTATTCCAACGCCCTTTGGTCGCGACCGCAGGGCTTTTCGTTGTGTGGTCCGGTCCGGCGCACGCGTGCACCTCGCCTCCCACATGAGTGCCGCCTCAAAGACGACAAGTGCGCCGTTTAGTCGGGCGCCCCCCATTTAGCAAGTGGTTTTCGGCACGAATGCACTGAAAATCCATCGTCGCGGCAGCCAATAACGCCCACGTGATCCACCACGGCGTTGCCTTTAGGGAAACCGTAATAAATCGATCTCAAAGGAAAGCGTTATGACCTATACAAAAGCTCAGATCATTTTTCACTGGCTCACTGCTGCCGTTCTGCTCGTGATGGTGTTGACGGGCCTCGCTTATACATATGATTGGGTTGATGCAGGCACGATGCAACTGCACCAGATATCGGGCCAGATCATGATCGTGCTGGTTATTGCGCGCTTAATCGCCCGCTTCTGGCACCCTGCAACGCCAGCCGCCAAACCCCACCGTCCCCTCGAGGCTGTCATGGCGAAAATCGTCCATGTCGGGCTTTATATCTGCCTTATCGCCTATCTGGTGACCGGATATATCGCCGCCTCGGGCCTGCGCGATCCCCTGCTGATCGCTGCGGTTGACCAAGGCTTTGCGCGCTCGGACACGGGCGAGTGGTTTCTTGAGGCGCATTTCACGCTGAAATGGATCCTTTTGGCGCTGTTTGCCATCCACATCATCGCCGTTCTGAAACACAGGTTTTGGGACAAGGACCTGCCTTTGTCGAATATGACCCTCACCACACGAAAGGAATGACCATGCAAAAAATGACCCGCCGCCATGTGATGACGACAATTTCCAGCACAGCCGTTTTGCTCTGCCCTGCGATTTTGAACGCGCAAACAAATTTCGAGGCCGCATGGGCCGGCCTGCCAGAAGACCGCCCTACAGGTGAGAACCAGTTCATTACAGTCTCTGCGGGCGCAGCCGAGGTCGAGATTTCGGCGTTGCAACCCGGTGAGGTCGCCGTGATCGCGCGCCCGACAGATGACGCAGAGTTTTCGGCAACAGGCATGATGCAATACGTGGCGGTGCACCGGCGCACGGCAGAGCAGGTCGCCTTTGGCGCGGCGAATGATCGGGCGGGCACGGTCCAGAACCCCGAATACTTTGTCGTGAACCTGCTTTGCACGCATCGTGGCAAAGCCATTGGTCTAACGGGGAACCCGGAGGCGCCTTTTGCATGCCTTGACCGCGGATCGCGGCACGGATCGGTCTACAATGCCGTCGGCATGGGGGTCGCAGGCGCATCAGAAGGCGAGTACCTGTCAATCCCTGACTATACGCTGACAGCAGACGGCACTCAGGTTGTGCTTTCGCTGGCTTAAAGAACTCAGCAGCAGAAACAAAAGAGGGGAGCGTCCGACGCTCCCCTTTTTCAATTGCTGCGGTCGCCGTTACTGCTTGGAAACCTGCGTAAACTCCAGCTCGACCGGTGTGGCGCGGCCAAAGATAGAGACCGTCACCTTCAGGCGCTGGTTCTCTTCGTCGACTTCCTCGACCATACCGTCGAAGTCTTCGAACGGACCATCGTTGACTTTGACCTTCTCGCCAATCTCGAAGTGGATGAGCGTGCGTGGCGCATCTTCACCCTCTTGGACGCGGCCAAGGATTGCCTGTACTTCGGCATCGCGCATTGGCATCGGGCGGCCTTGTGGGCCCAGAAACCCTGTGACGCGGTTGATCGAGTTGATCAGGTGATAGCCCTCGTCCGACATTTCCATGTGAACGAGAACGTAACCCGGCATAAAGCGGCGCTCGGCGGTCACTTTCTTGTTGCGGCGGATCTCGATCACTTCCTCGGTCGGCACCAGAACCTCATCGATCTGATCGCTGAGCCCCTGCTCTTCTGCCTTTGTGCGGATCGCTTCTGCAATCTTCTTCTCAAAGTTTGAGAGAACGCTTACCGAATACCAACGTTTGGCCATCTGTCAGAGCACCTTGTCGTCACGCAGCCAAAGGGCCGCAATTGCATTTCAGTTCGGCAGTTGAACCGCCGGTCCCGAAAATAAAAGCGGCGTGCAACTTGATTCGCCGCACGCCATTTTCGGAAGTTGTTGGCTCATACCGCTGCCTTACAGAGTTTTCAAGAGGCGGGCGGGAAAAGCGGCGTATTAGCTGCCAAAGTAAGTCAAAACGCCGTTCAGACCGGTCCGGATCAGAAGATCGACCAGAAAGAAAAAGATCGCCGTCAGTGCCGCCATAATGAACACCATGATCGTGGTCATCACCACCTCACGGCGGGTCGGCCATACGACTTTGCCCACCTCTGAACGGACTTCCTGGATGAACTTAACGGGATTGGCGAGTGCCATGGCTGATCGTCCTTTGTAAAAACATGACGGACTTACGGCCTCTGACCCGCAAATTCAAGCCCGTAAGGAACGCTGCGTGATCGTGACACGTCAAAGCAGCTCAGGGCGCAGCAAGGTTACGCCATCCATTTGCGTAATCTCCGCAATCTGGCGCGCATAAGCCGCATCGCCCATGGCGTGATCCTTTTCCGAGAACCCGTCAAAAGGAGCATGACCATCTTCAACGGCAAGTGCTTTGCGGGCCGCTCTTGCACTGTTCTGTCCGGTCAGTTCACCCGCCTGGTCCAACACCTGCGCGACAGCAGCGGCAGACAAACCGCGATTGACGCGGCGCCGTGGTGGTGTGACTGATGCCGCAGCATCCTGCCCGACCAATCCTGCAACAATCTGCGGAAAAAGGGTGACATAATCCTCGTAGCACCAGACCGTGACATTGCCCACGCCATGTGTCGCACGCAAACGGCTGACAAGATCAACCCAATCCACAGTCCCAATGCCATGGGTCTTGATGTAGGATTTGAACGGCTGCACTTTCCCGCCCAACAGAAGCTGGCAATAAGCCGAATTCAGAAAGGCCGTCGGGCGGCGCACGGCAAGGTGGACGTCAATGTTCTGGCCAACTGCCTCTGACAGCCCCGTCAGACGCGTATCAGCGACCTTGTATCGCCGCTTCATCCTGCCACCGTTCGGCGTGTTCAACGCGCCGATAAAGTTTTCCTCGCTGAACACCAACCGATGGCCATCCTTGCGCAGCCGCGCCAATTGCTCGGCGGCTGGACGTTTGACCATACCATCCGGCGCTTGATGTTTGAGCCCGAAGAGCGATTGCAAAGACCGCCCCGGCAACCGTAGCGTATCGGGGCCGTAATACCGCACGCCATGCCCCGCCAGTTGATCCGCAGCAGATCTCAGCGCCCGTTGCAGATGTGTGGTGGCAGTCTTGTGCGCTCCGATATGGAACGCAACAGAAAGAGGCGTCGCTGACATGGAAACTCTCTAACCTCCGCGCACCAGCGTGTCGGTGATCTGGTCTGGCAGGGGCACCAGGACTTGAACCCGGGACCTACGGTTTTGGAGACCGCCGCTCTACCAACTGAGCTATACCCCTACGACCGATTAGCGGGGTAGTCCGAAACGAAAGCAGGATCAAGAGGGAAGGTGCCGTGAAACCATCCAACCGTGCGATTTCGGGTAGGGCACGATATACGTCAACACATCTGCTATGCAATTCATTTCCAAAAGAACACTGCGCGCAAAGCCGGACAATAGAAAACCAAAGTGGCGGGCTTCTGCCCAAATCCTGCGGATCATAGTAGAATTATTTGGATGCACAGTGCAGATCACGCCACGCAGCTTGTGTTCCGGCACAGACCTGCGAAAACTGGGGCCCGAACTTACCAAAGGCAGACACCCTAAATGTCACTGCGCAAACGTATCGAGAATTCAGAACGAGTCGTGAATGTGGTTGGACATTTGGTTTTGCTTTATCTCAATCTGGTACAGCGCACGACCCGCTGGCAGTCCGAGGGCGTTGACGAATTGCGCGCCGCAATGGCGCAAGGGCCTGTCCTGCTTGTGATGTGGCACAGCCGGCTAATGATGATAGCGCACCACTGGCCCGTCGAGAGCGGGTCGCTGTCCAGCCTGCATGATAGGTCACCAATCGCGCGGGTCGTCGGGGCGGTTCACCAGCAATCGGGGCTGCGACCGATGAAAATGTCCGCCAAGGTTTCGAATATCGTAGCGTCACGCACTGTGCTGAAGCGCGTGAAGGACGGCGTGAGCATCGGGCTGACAGCTGATGGCCCCCTTGGGCCTGCATTGCAGTTGAAGGACCCACCGCTTGAATGGGCGCGCGCAACAGGGTTGCCGATTTTCTGCTACGCTTTTTCCACTACGCGGCAGCGGCGCGCACAATCTTGGGATCAATTACTGGTGCCGCGGCCATTCAGCAAAGGCGCCTATGTCTTTGCCCGCTTTCCCCAACAGGTACCACGCAAGCCGGACGCTGCAGAAATGGAAAAACTCCGGCAGGATATCGCAAGCTTCATTAACGCCACAACAGCCCGGGCGGATGAACTCATTGATCTTCCGCACGGCCCCTGATTCTTTCATCCCTACAGGATTGGCGTAACTATCACGCATGTTGCAGCCCTCGGTGACGCGACTGACTTTATGCAGCACCAGCCCGAAGCGTGACCAGATCAGCACCGACAATCGCGGCCTCTTGCGCAACGATCCTGTCGATATCCCAATCCCACCACGCGATCTCAAGCAAGGCCGCAATCGTCTTATCGTCAAACCGCATCCTGCTGATTTGCGCGGGGTTGCCCCTGACAATCGCGTAGTCCGGGATTTCTCCGCTCACAACAGCACCTGCCGCAACGATCACACCATTGCCAATCCGGGCACCAGGCAGAATGGTGGCGCCTTGGCCGATCCAGACATCATTGCCCACTATTGTATCAGGGCCAGGGTCCGGCATGGACGGCCCGTCTGGGCCCGCACCGGTGAAGATCATAAAGGGGAACGTCGAGAATCCATCGTAGCGGTGGTTCGCGGAAGAGGTGATGAATGTGACACCATCCGCAACTTGGCAAAACTTGCCGATTTGTAGCTCTTCCGGAGAAAAGTCATAGAGATAAGGGGCAAGACGGGCAGCCCAGTCATCGGGCGGCGTGTGCGCGCTTGCATATGTATAGTCGCCAATCTCGAATCGCGGATGGTCAACAGCCGCAGAAAGAAAGACAGTGCCTTCATGTGCATTGCCGTCGGGCAGAACGACCGGATTTCGGGTTTCGGGAGATGGAAAAGGCATGGGACATCCTTGTGCTGAATTGAAAAAAGTTCACAGCGTTGAATGATCCATGT
>CAYZKE010000254.1:2988-5457 GCA_964478505.1 uncultured Loktanella sp. | reverse complement strand
ATAATGTCCAGCGCCGCGCCCACCGCTTCGGGCCGTGTACAATTGATCAGGACAGCGTCGGGTTTGTATGCGTCAATGACCTGACGCATGTCGTCAACCGGCTCACCCGATCGCAGGCGCGTTCCGTCATCATCCTCGACGCTCAGCGCCAGCCAGACCGGTTTGGTCGTGCCTGCCGTGCCGCGCAATGCGCCAAGCGCCTCTTGCACTGACGACACGGTTTCGATCAGGAACAGGTCAACCTTGTCGTCCATGATAGCGACCAGTTCGGCGAATTTTTTGGCGGCATCCTCAATGTCCGGTTTCAGATCAGGGCGGTAGGATGCCAGCAGCGGGCCAAGCGCACCCGCGACACGCCCGCTGCCATGGGCATCGCGCGCCGTGCGGGCCTGATCCAGTGCGGTGTGGACCAAAACCGGCATCTGATCCTCAAGCCCAACCCGCACCAGACGCGAGCGATGAACGGCATAGGTGTTGGCCGTCGCTATCGTGGCCCCGACATTGAAATAATCGCGGTGCACATCGCCAACCATATCTGGATGGTCCAGCATCACCTGCGTGGACCACAGCGGCGTGGCCCGATCGGCGCTGCGCCTGACCAGTTCCTGCCCGATGGAGCCATCCAGAAGGATCACATCTGTCATCTTCCCGCCTCCGCCGCCAAATCACGGCTGCCCAAAAGGGCGGCGGCCGCGATCATCAATGCGCCCGAGAGCCTGTTCAGCCAGACACCTTGAAGCAGCCGGATGCGGCCAAGCGTCCGCTGCGCCAGCCACCCCCACAACACCAGCGTTGCGCCATCGACAACAAGATAGGTCAGCCCCAGAACAAGCAGTTGGGGCAACACCGGCATACCCGGGTCAATGAATTGCGGGAAAAGCGCGCCGAAAAAGACCACGGCATAGGGATTGGCCGACGAGGTCAGAAAGCCCTGCCGGTACAGAATACCAAGGCGGGCCTGTGACGCTGCGTTTGTGCGCACCGCTTCAGGTTTGGAAAGCATCAGGGTCAGACCGATCCAGACCAGATAGGCCACGCCCAGCCATTTCACGATCCAAAGCGCATCCGCCGAGGCCGCGATAACAGCCGTCAGGCCAAAGGCTGCCGCGCTCATCTGCAAGACGTTGGCTGACAGATCGCCCGCAACCGTTGCAAGGCTACGCCTCAAGCCGTGACGCATTGCGTTTGACATGATCAGCAATTGGCTTGTGTCGGGTGGGGTCGCAAAGAATGCGGCCAGCACCCCGAGGTACAACAGGTATGTTTCAAACGTCATGCACGCAATCTTTCGTTTTCCGCGTCCCACAAGGGCGCGTCTGCTTGCACGGTTGCGGGGCGGCGCTCTCCGTAAATCTCGACCTCAAGCCGGGTGTCCGGCACCGCCAGATCGGTGCGTACCATGCCCAGCGCGACCGAACCGTTTATCCGGTATCCCCAAGCGCCTGATGTGGTTTCGCCAACAACCTGTCCGTCATGCCACAGCGTGGACATGTAAGGCGCATCTGCCGCACCTGCATCGACAAGAAGGGTAACAAACCGCTTTTTGCTGCCCTGTTGCTTTTCGTTCTGCAAAGCTGCCTTGCCGCGGAAATCCTGCGGTTTGTCCAGTTTGACAAACCGGTCAAGCCCGCCCTCATACAGGGTGTAGTCGGTCGACAGATCCCCCTTCCACGCACGATACCCCTTTTCGATGCGCAAGCTGTTCAGCGCCCACATGCCGAACGGTTTCGCTCCGGCTGCAATTACTGCATCGTAAATCGCAGGCATGTCCGCGTTGGCGGCGTGGATTTCCCACCCCAGTTCACCGGCAAAGCTGACCCGCGCAAGCGCTGCGTTCTTGCCTGCGACCTTGGCGGGCTGATGGGACAGCCACCCCAGCGACAGATCAGCCTCGGCAATCTGTTCGAACAGGGCGCGCGCCTTTGGTCCTGTCACGATCAGGGTGGAATATTCCGTCGTGTGATCCGTCAGGCTCAGGCCCGTGGGCAACGCGTTATTCAGCACGTCGAAATCATGCCATTGGGCCGTGGCGGCGGTGATCAGGGTAAACTGATCCTCGCCATGACGCAGCACGCTCATCTCGGTCAGGATACGGCCGCGATCATCGGCGAAATAGGCAAGGTTCATCCGCCCGATTTTGGGCAATCCGCCGGTGATCATGCCGCGCAACCACTCTGCCGCGCCTTCACCGCTCAGGTTGAAGCGGGAAAATCCCGGCAGGTCGAGCACGCCGACATTATCGCGCACCGCCTCGCATTCTTCGCGAATACGCTGTTCCCACGGGCCAGCACGTTCCCAGGTGTGGGTCGCGTCAAGCGAAGTATCATCGCCCGGTTGCGCGAACCAGTTGGCACGTTCCCAGCCGTTATAGGCGCCCATAACACCGCCAGCCGCAATCACCTTGTCATGAACAGGCGACAGTTTCTTGTCGCGCCCCGCGGGCCACGCGTGCCACGGGAAATGCATCGC
>CAYZKE010000254.1:1140-2977 GCA_964478505.1 uncultured Loktanella sp. | reverse complement strand
TTTCTGGATGCAATAATCGGCATCGGTGTAATCGGTGTAGCGGCGCGGATCGACCGCCCACATATCCCATTCGGTCGCGCCCTCGGTGATCCATTCGGCCAGCACCTTGCCCGCGCCACCCGACTGGGCAATGCCAAAGGTAAACACGCACGCCTCGAACGCATTCGGCACACCCGGCATCGGGCCCAGCAGCGGCAACCCGTCGGGTGCGTAGGGGATCGGGCCGTTGATCACCTTGTTGATACCGGTGCTGCCCAACAGCGGCACCCGCGCCATTGCGTCTTCGATGTACCATTCCAACCGCTCCAGATCGTCGGGATAAAGCTGAAAGCTGAAGTCTTCGGGAAACGGATCTTCGGGCGTGATCCAGTGCGCCTTGCAGTTCCGCTCGTACGGGCCAAGGTTCAGGCCGGTTTTTTCCTGCCGCAGGTAATAGGAAGAATCCACATCACGCAGCAGTGGCAGCTTGCCATGATCGGCGGTGAATTTTGCAATTTCCGGGATTTCGTCCGTCAGCAAGTATTGATGGCTCATCACCATCATCGGCACGGTGCGCCCACCATAGGGCTTGAACCACTCACCCACTTTTTGGGCGTAGTAGCCTGCAGCGTTGACCACATATTCGCAGCGGATATCGCCCTTGTCCGTGTGAATGATCCATTCATCGCCATCGCGTGACACACCGGTCGCAGGGCAAAAGCGTTCGATACGCGCACCCAGATCGCGCGCGCCCTTGGCCAGCGCCTGAGTGAGCTGGCTGGGATCGATATCGCCATCATTGGGATCATAAAGAACGCCTTTGAGATCATGCAGTTCCATAAACGGATAAATCTCTTGCGCTTCTTTCGGGGACATCATTTCGATGTCCATGCCCTGATACCGCCCCATCCCCTTGGCGCGTTCGAATTCCTGCACGCGTTGCTTGGAATGGGCCAGACGGATCGATCCGGTGACATGGTAGTTCATCGGATAGTCGACCTTTTCCGCCAGCCCGCGATAGAGCTCGGTCGAATAGCGCTGCATGTTCATGATCGCCCAGCTGGTCGAAAATGTCGGTACGTTGCCCGCCGCATGCCATGTGCTGCCCGCAGTCAGTTCGTTCTTTTCCAGCAGAACGCAATCGGTCCAGCCTGCCAGCGCCAGATGATAGAGCGCAGACGCGCCAACCGCCCCGCCGCCAATGATAACCACTCGTGCAGTTGTCGGAAATTCAGCCATTTTCTTGCTCCTCTTGCGGGACTTGATCCGTGATGTCGTAATAATCGCCTTTGTCGGCGGTAAAGATGTGACGTTCGAGCCGAAGGCCGGTCGGGGCGTCCAGCGCGCCAAGCGCGACGCCTATTTCGTCTTCGTCATGGGCCTTCCAGAACAGGAATGATCCGCAGGTCGGGCAAAAGCCGCGCTGTGCCACAGGGCTTGCTGCGTACCAGCGTACATCACCGCTGCAGGTGAAACCGGACATGGGCACGTTGACGGCGGCCCAGTAATGGCCTGATTGCTTGCGGCACTGGCCACAGTGGCAGGCGGCGGGGTCGCGCGCCGTGCCTGTCGCTTCGAACCTGATCGCGCCACAGAGGCAGCTTCCCTTTAACATCACACTCTTCCTTGCGGTGCAGAGGTGCTGCCCAGCAGCACCCCGTAAACGATGAAACAGGCCGCCATAATGCGGCGTACCCAGATGTTGAAGACCGCACCCAAAGCCGCGCGCCCGATACCCGCGCCCAAAGCGGTAAACCCTGTGTAGCTGAGCGCGGTCAGCGTGAGTGCGGTGGGCATGATCACGATCATCTGGTCCCAGATCGGCACATCCGGCTGAACGAACTGCGAAAACGCAGCA
>CAYZKE010000254.1:0-1112 GCA_964478505.1 uncultured Loktanella sp. | reverse complement strand
TGATGGTGGCGATGGCCAGCGCGCGCAGATAGATCGATTTGGCGGGGCGCTGCTCGATGGTCACCGGTTTTGCCGCATTCATCCAGCCGCGCACGCCCAGATAGATCAGCACCGCCGCCCCCAGCAGTTTGGCCATGAGGAACGCGGTGGGCGATGCCGCGATCAGTGCGGTGATGCCCAGCGCGGACAGGATCAGAAACAGGGTGGCCTGTGTCAGGATCGCCAGAACCCCGATCAGCGCCCGTCTGAACCCCAATGTCATGCCGTTGTTGATGCAGTTCACCGCATTTGGCCCCGGCGTGGTGACAAACACCACCCAGAACAGGGCAAATATTGTCCACGCCTGAAAACTCATCAGAGCCTCAATAAACCGGCGGTGCGATCACCCAGATCGCGACGGCCGGTGTGTCATAGGGATTCATCCAGCGAAACGGCTCTCCGCGAATGCGAAAACTGTCGCCGGGGTGGATGGTGAACGCGTGCGGTCCTATTTCCAACTCCAGTTTTCCGGAAACCAGGTATCCGACCTCCTGTGTCGGTCGGACGACGGTTTCGCCGATCTGGCTGTGTGGCTCGAACGTGGAATGGACCATCTCGAAATCATCCGTCAGGTCCGGTGACAGCAATTCCTCGACCAGGCCGGTCTTTTGGGTTCCGATCGGACGCCGGGCACCGCCGCGCACGACATAACCAGCCTCGCCAGCCGGGGTCGCCGCATGCCCGAACAGCATCGAAACGGGAACATCCAATGCCTTTGCGATATGGCGCAGATCAGTGACAGATGGCTCCGACAGATCCCGTTCGACCTGACTGAGCCAGCCGACCGAACGGTCAAGTGTAGTCGCCAAATCGGATAGCGTCAGGCGCCGCGTCTTCCGAAGGGTGCGCAGGTCAGCCCCCAGAGAGGCAGGCCGGGTCGGATCGGATCGAATCATGTTGAGCAGATGAATTTTTGGATCATTTTTTCATGATGCGCCCCGCGCATGAAATATCCAAGAAATTTTTCATTTGTCAGGGTAATGACTCCCGTGGGCAATCCCGCCTATCTGGAAAACACATCAGCCAGAATGCGCGAAAGCGCATCTGCATCCTTTTGAGAAAAAGCATCCGGT
>CAYZKE010000253.1:0-5466 GCA_964478505.1 uncultured Loktanella sp. | reverse complement strand
CAAGCCGTGGCCGAGGCTTTCGGTTACGGATCAACGCGGCAGATAACGGTGGCAGAGCACCCCGATCTGCCCGCGATGCTGACTGCAACGCTGGATGCGCTGCATGCGCACTCTGGTCACAGGGCATAGGCAGGCGCTTTGCTTGAGGGTCCTGCGGATGCAAGATAGTCTAAACCTGACCTGTCTATATGGCGGGTAAGGCTCTGAGGGGGTGAAAACGTGGCAAAACAGCCAGCTAAGGGTCGAAAGACACCAGCGGAACCAAAGAATGCGGCAACTTCCGGCGAGGGAGCGACCGAATCGGCCGCGGCCGTTCAGCCGCTGGTTGATGCGATTCCGCCCGAGGTGCATGCCAAAGCCGCGCCATCTGTGCCTGCTGTTAAGTCTTCTGAAACTGCAAAAGCGGCACAAACGCGCGAAGACCCCAAGCCTGCGGAAAAACCAAACGTGCCAGAAACGCCAAAAACTGCCGCGCCCGCGCAACCGAAATCACAAGGTGGCGGATTTTTCCCGCTTGTGCTGGGCGGGCTTCTTGCCGGTGTGATCGGGTTCGCCGTTGCATCGCTCACAACACCTGCCGCTGACACCACCCTTGTCGACCAGATCAGTGCGCAAGCGACACAGATCAGCCTGCTTGAACAGCGCTTCGAGGCCGCCCCGCAGGTAGATTTGAGCGGCATTGAGGCCGCGCAAGCGGAGCTGGCGGTTCAGCTATCGGACATGCAGGCCCGCATAGATGAACTCGCAGCGCGCCCTACCACGACCGTGATTTCCGAAGCCACAGGCGAAGGTGTTTCTGCGGAACTGGATGCGCTGCGTGCGCAGATCGCCGAAATGACCAATGCGGCGCAAACCGAGTTGGAAGAGGCGCGCGCGGCTGCGGCCTCAATCGAGGAGAATGCCGCTGCTGCTGCGCGCAACGCCGCCGCACGTGCTGCTTTGTCGCGCGTTCAGACTGCACTTGAAAGCGGCGCACCCATTGGTGCCGCCCTTGGTGATCTTGAGGCGGCGACCATGCAGGGCGCGCCTGCAGAATTGCTCGCGGTTCAGGACGGTGTGCCCACCCTTGCCAGCCTGCAAGACCAGTTCCCCGACGTTGCGCGCGCCGCATTGGCCACGGCCCGCGCGGAAGGTGTCTCGGGTGAGGAAACAACAGGCTTTGGCGCGTTCCTGCGGAACCAGTTGGACGTGCGCTCGACCACGCCGCGCGAAGGCAGCAGTGCTGATGCGATCCTGTCTCGCGCCGAGGCCGCTGTGCGGTCTGGCCGTCTGTCCGATGCTTTGGCCGAAATCAGCGCCCTGCCAGAAGTTGCCCGTGCTGAAATGTCCGACTGGCTGGCGCAGGCCGAGCAACGTGCCGATGCGATTGCTGCTGTCGATATTCTTTCCACATCCCTTTCAGATAACTAAAGGCGAACCCTATGCTTTGGTCACTTACAAAAATTATAGCGTTTGTCCTTCTTGTCACGGCGCTGACCTACGGTGGCACGCAGTTGATGGAAGTGGATGGTGGCACGACGGTTGATGTTGCCGGTCAGGAATTCACGCTCAGCCCGCTCGAGATGGTCTTTGCCTTGGTTGCACTGGTCGTTGCGGTCTGGCTGGGGTTGAAGCTGATGGCGCTCTTGGTGGCCACGTTTAAGTTCCTGAACGGCGATGAAACCGCGATATCGCGTTACTTTGACCGCAACCGCGAGCGGAAGGGATATGAAGCGCTGAGCGAGGGCATGATGGCCCTTGCCTCGGGTGAGGGGCATCTGGCGATGACCAAGGCCGCGCGGGCGGATAAATACCTCAAGCAACCGCAGCTGACCAACCTTCTGACAGCACAGGCCGCCGAGATGACGGGTGACCGGAAGACCGCAGAAGAAACATACAAAAAGCTGCTTGCAGATGACAAAACCCGCTTTGTGGGTGTGCGCGGCATCATGAAACAGAAGCTGGCCGAGGGTGACACCGACACCGCGATGGCGCTTGCGCAAAAGGCCTTTGCGCTCAAGCCCAAGCATGAAGAAACGCAGGATGTATTGCTGCGCCTGCAGGCCGAAAAATCGGACTGGGAAGGCGCGCGCAAAACGCTGGGTGCCAAGTTGAAATCCGGTAGCCTGCCGCGCGATGTGCACAAGCGCCGCGATGCGGTGCTGGCGCTGTCGCAGGCGCGCGATATTCTGGATGAAGGCAAAACCATTGAAGCCCGCGAAGCCGCAATCGAGGCAAACCGTCTTTCGCCCGATCTGATCCCTGCTGCGATCATGGCAGCACGCGGATTTATCAGTGAAGGCAATGCGCGCTATGCGACACGTGTGTTGACCAAAGCATGGAACGCACAACCGCACCCAGATATCGCTGCCGCATTCGCAGAGATTGTTCCCGATGAGACACCTGACGCGCGGATCAAACGGTTCACATCCTTGACCAAGGCGACCGCCGACAACCCGGAAACCAAGATGTTGATGGCTGAACTGCAAATCTCGGCTGAGGATTTCCCCGCCGCCAAGCGTGCGCTTGGTGATCTGGTTGAAAAACAACCGACAGCGCGTGTTTTGACCTTGATGGCGGCCATTGAACGCGGCGAAGGTGCCGACGATTCCGTCGTACGCGGCTGGCTGACCAAAGCGTTGACGGCTCCGCGCGGCCCGCAGTGGATTTGTGACAAATGCCAGCATATCCATGCGGCATGGGGCCCAACTTGCGTCAACTGCGGTGCATTTGACACGCTTGCGTGGAAAACACCGCCCATGAGCGAGGTGGCGATGCCTGCTGGCACCGAGATGTTACCGCTGATTGTGGGGCGCGCCGCTGACGCAGCGCTGCCGTCCACGCAGGTTGTCGAAGAAGCCGAGATCGTTGCGGGTGAGCCTCCGAAATAGCCATTATCTGTTTCCCGATACGGGCTTTTCGTTGTCTCCCCATCGCTGGTACGGAGGGTGCTAAATTTTCGGATCATGATCGGAATGGCTTGCAAAATCGACGTGTCCACGGCAAATGGGATGCGCTGGTAGTACTTAATTGCCTCAATAGCTCAGCTGGTAGAGCAGGTCCTTCGTAAGGACAAGGTCGGGGGTTCGAGTCCCTCTTGAGGCACCACAACCACCATAGCCCCGTAAGTTGTCCGTTTTATGTCGTGTTTGTGTGAGCTGGCTAATCGGCAACGCAGGCAAGGACCGTTCCCTCTTCCTGCCAACCGCCGCTGAACGGACAGCTTAGGCGGGGTTCGCGAATGAACCTTCCCAATGCTCACCCATCGCGACGATACAGGATGTGCCATTGGCATAACTCTGCACAACCAACCAATTGCCATTCCGTGCGGTTACCCAGACTTCCAGCATTGTATCCGGGTCGCGCAAACCCATGCCTTTGCGCTCGGCTCCGATGACCTGCTTCAGCGTCTCGGTCATCCGTGCGGTGTCATCACAGCTGACATCCGTCATCTGCGCTTGCGCAATAGCCGGAAGCGTGACGTAAACGCAGAGAAGGAAGGTGCGAAGGTTCATAATCCGAAAACCAATTGCTCTGGGTTTGAATGTAACAGCTTTATGACAGCCTGTGGATAAAAATATTCTGAATCCCATACCCTGCGGCGCTTGTCCGACGGAACAAAGCTATCGGCGCAGTGTCACAGAACTGTTGCGCAATTGTCAGGTAACTGAATCATAACCTTCACAGAGCTGTCGCTTTTGTCCCGTATCCGCCTCTCAAACATGGGGGCGATATGCTGCAAATCGATACGCTAACCAAGCGCTTCGGAGACAAAACGGCTGTGGATGCGGCCAATATCTCCGTCAACAAACCCGCAATGATCGGGATCATTGGCCGGTCCGGTGCAGGCAAATCCACGTTGCTGCGGATGGTCAATCGCCTGAGTGATGCGACGTCCGGCACGATCACCTTTGAGGGCGAGGATATTACGGGCCTTCGCGGCGCTGCCAAGCGGGACTGGCAATCGCGTTGCGCGATGATCTTTCAGCAGTTCAACCTCGTACCGCGCATGGATGTGGTCTCGAATGTTCTGCACGGGACACTGAACAAACGCTCGACCTTTGCGACGATGTTCAACCTCTATCCGCAGGCCGATATCCACAGAGCGATTGAAATCCTTGATCGTCTGGGCATTGCCGAACAGGCGCCGAAACGTGCCGAGGCATTGTCGGGCGGGCAACAGCAGCGCGTTGCGATTGCGCGCGCCCTGATGCAAGACCCCAAAATTATTCTGGCGGATGAACCAATTGCCTCGCTTGATCCAATGAACGCGCAGGTGGTGATGCAATCACTGCGTACCATTCATGAGGAAGACGGTCGTATGGTGATCGCCAACCTCCATACGCTTGATACCGCGCGTCGTTACTGTGACCGCGTCATCGGCATGTGCGACGGCCGGATCGTTTTTGACGGCACGCCTGCGCAACTGACCACCGGCGTCGCGCGCGACATCTACGGGGCGGGTGCGGATTTTTCCGAGGCTGCCACTTCTACCGAAATCGAAACACTGGACAGGCCAGAAGTCCGCGAAGCAGAGGCCTACGCCTGAACCAGTTCACCCCGCGTGATCGGCGCGGGCCACCTTCATCAAACCCAACGGAGAAAACGATGAAAAAGACCCTCGCAATGGCGCTTATCGCCACCACAGCGCTCAGCAATGGCGCATTCGCTCAGGAAATCACCGAATTCCGCATCGGTATTCTTGGCGGTGAAAACGCACAGGACCGCATGAACAGCTACCAGTGTCTGGCTGACTACACGACCGAAGCGCTCGGCGTGGAAACAAAGCTGTTTGCCCCTGCCGACTATAACGGCGTGATCCAGGGCCTGCTGGGCGGCACCATCGACATGGCATGGTTGGGCGCATCTGCCTATGCCGCGACATACCTGCAAGACCCGAATGTGGTTGAGCCTGTGCTGATCAAAGTGAACGTTGACGGCTCTGTCGGCTATCACTCCATCGGTTTTGCCCGTGTCGACAGCGGTGTGACATCGCTTGACGACATGGCAGGCAAAGTCTTCGGTTTTGGTGACCCGAATTCGACCTCCGGTTACCTGATTCCGTCCATCGAGATCCCACAGTACAAAGACGGTATCACAATGGAATCCGGTGCGTATTTCGGTGAAGTACGTTTCACCGGTGGCCACGAGCAGACGATCGTTGCTGTGAACAATGGTGATATCGACGCTGGTGTGACCTGGGCTGACGGTCAGGGCAACTGGGAAGACGGCTACAACTCCGGCGCGCTGCGCAAGGCGGTTGATGCGGGTCTGGTTGATATGAACGAGATGGTCGAGATCTGGAAATCGAACGTCATCCCCGAAGGCCCTGTCGTTCTGCGCACAGCACTTCCAGACGATGTAAAGGCGACAATGACAGCATTGGTCGATGGCCTGCACGAGCGTGACGCTGACTGTGCCTACGGTGTTGCAGCTGGTGACACACTTGGCTTCCAGCCGGTGACTCACGAGATGTACGAAAGCATC
>CAYZKE010000252.1:0-5470 GCA_964478505.1 uncultured Loktanella sp. | reverse complement strand
GGTTTGCGCGCTCGAATATGGATACCGGTGCAAGCTTCAAGGCCCTCTTCGGGTATCAGGACGCATCCTTTGACAGCACCCGAAATGTGCTGGGCCAAACCGCTACCGGCAGCACAGAAGGCTCACAAACCTTCGGTGCGGTTGAAGCCAGCTATCTGCGTGACCTTGGCGGGTTTGCAGTTGGTCCGATGGCATCCATCGGGTTCTACAATGTCACAGTCGATGGCTTCACCGAGACCGGTGCAGGCGCGTTCAACCTGACAGTGGAAGAGCAGACGGGCAGCACTTTCATGGGGTCGTTCGGTGTAAAAGGCGAGTATGCAATGCCAAGCGCCTCAGGCCAGAACAAGCTGACAGGCAGTGTCGCCTATAGCACTATGTCCAGTGACGATCTTGTGATCGAAACCGGCTTTGACGGCTTGCCAACCGCTTCTTTCCCGATTGACGGACGTGACGACGACTTTGTCGAAGTGAACCTCGGCTTTGAAAGCCTAATTTCATCCAGCAGCACACGCGATATCCGGATCGAAGCGGGCTATGGCGGCGCCTTTGGCGACACATATGAAAGACACGGCTTTCAGTTGGGCATGAACGTCCAGTTCTAGAAAAGCCGAACTTGCAGTCTAGAGAAAGGCGACCCACTCGGTGTGGGTCGCCTTTTGCATTCACGGCCATTGCTATCCCCCTGAGCACGGGTAATTTTGACGGGTTGGATCAGACGATCATTCAAGACTGCGCAAAACTTACCCATGCGGCGGTGACCGCGTGGCGTTGTTCGTGGAGCTCTGCGAGACGCATATCGCGGAACTCCGCGCAGTTCTGGCCAACATGGTGGCCCCCCGCGCGTCCAAAATACGCCGATACGCAGTGTAGTTGAACGCTTTGGCTGTCACCCGCACTGCAACGTTCACGACAGGCGTATTTTGATTGCGGATAAGGAGAGCTCTATTGCGTCAGGCAATTTCCCGCATTTTCCGCAGACCCAACTGACCAACGGAAGTTAACGATCACCGGTCGTTTCGGTTAAGCCACACGCAGTATAAATATCTCTTAACGGTTGGACCGTTATGCTTTAGTCTTTTCCCGTATCATCAGGATCAGTAACGAACAGTGCCAGATTTCAACATAGTCAGTGAGACGGCAACCTTCGTTGACGAAACGCCCAACGGCGGCCTGATCATCGACTTTGCCACGCTCGACAACAGTTTCAGTGTTCAAATCAACGGCGTTGATCTCTTTGTCGGTGGCCCTGCAGGTGCGCCAAACGAGGTCGAATTTCAAGCAAACTCTACCGCAGGGCAGACGATCCGCTTTACCGACGGTCGCACTTACGGATCGAATGTCGGCAGTGATCGCATCCCTGAAATCTGGCAGTTGGGCACGGTTGACGGCCCACCCTTGGTCCGCTTGGTGATCAACCCCGACGGCACTGTCGAACTCTTTGGTGCGCGGTCCACGGGCGGAGCACTGGAACCGCTCGAACTCTTTAACGGTTTGACCGTGAACACAGCGGCAATTGACGCCGCATGGAATGACACCGGCACAAATACGATCGTTGTCAACCAAGCGATAACGGGTCCCACAAACGCCAGCGGCGAGTTTGTCGACGTGCCATGCTTTGCCGCAGGAACTCTGATTGAAACTGCAGACGGGCAAGTCCCTGTCGAAGACCTGAAGGTTGGCGATCTGGTGCTCACGTACGACCACGGGCATCAACCCATCCGCTGGATTGGCGCATGTCGTCTCAGTTCAGACCAGCTAAACGCGAAGGAGCGGTTGAAACCAATCCTGATCCGCGCGGATGCATTGGGTGCGGGATATCCCCGACAAGACTTGATTGTATCACCGCAGCATCGCGTTCTTGTTTCTTCAATCATCGCTCTGCGGATGTTTGATTGCGAAGATGTGTTGATCCCCGCCAACAAACTCGTTGCGCTGGATGGCATCGACATCATGGACGATACGACAAATGGCGTGACGTATTTTCACTTCTTGTTTGAGGCGCATGAAATCGTCTGGTCAAACGGCGCACTGACAGAAAGCCTATTTACCGGCCCCGAAGCGCTCAAGGCCGTCTCTGCCGAGGCCCGACGGGAAATCGAAGACCTGTTTCCAGAGTGCTGTGACCCAAATTACAAGGCAATTTCCGCGCGCTATATACCGGAACAAGGGAAGCTGATGCGAAAGCTGGCCATGCGGCATCAGGCCAATCAAAAACCGCTCTTTGGCGAATTAGAAGGGCAAAGCGCGTCTCTATAAAGACGCCGAGGCCGGTTTAGCGGACATGAAACTGCGACAGCGCACCGCAGGCATGACCTGTGCCTCCTTGATCCACATCAAAGAGTTTCACCGCCCACCCCTTAGAACCGGACCTGCGAACAGAACTTAAACTTGCAGGTCACCTATGTCCTCTTCCGAGAACCAACCGCTTTACGCCGCGCGCGAACCAATTTTTCCACGCCGCGTCAAAGGCTTTTACCGGAACCTCAAATGGTGGGTCATGGCTGTGACCTTGGGGATCTACTATCTGACGCCATGGATCCGCTGGGATCGTGGCCCGAACCTGCCCGACCAGGCCGTTCTGATCGACATGGCCAACCGTCGTTTTTATTTCTTCTGGATCGAAATCTGGCCCCATGAATTCTATTTCGTGGCGGGCCTTTTGATCATGGCAGGCCTTGGCCTTTTTCTCTTCACCTCCGCACTCGGCCGCGTCTGGTGTGGCTATACCTGCCCGCAAACCGTCTGGACCGATCTTTTCATCCTTGTTGAACGCTGGATCGAGGGCGACCGCAATGCGCGGGTGCGCCTGTGGAACGCCGATTGGAGCCTGCACAAAGCCCGCCTGCGTATCACAAAATGGACTGTGTGGCTCTTGATTGCCTTGGCGACAGGCGGCGCCTGGGTGTTTTACTTTGCCGATGCACCCACTTTGGCCGCCAGCCTTGCGAATTTCACCGCACCGCCCATTGCGTGGATCACCATCGGTGTCCTGACCGCGACCACCTTTGTCTTTGGCGGCTTCATGCGCGAACAGGTCTGCAACTACATGTGCCCCTGGCCACGTATTCAGGCCGCAATGATGGACCCCGAAACGCTGACTGTTGCCTACCGTGAATGGCGCGGCGAACCACGTGGCAAGAAACGCATCGAAGGTGCGGGTGACTGCATCGACTGCATGGCCTGCGTGAACGTCTGCCCCGCCGGCATTGATATCCGCGATGGCCAGCAGATGGAGTGTATCACCTGCGCACTGTGTATTGACGCCTGCGATGACGTGATGGACCGGATCGGCAAACCGCGCGGTTTGATCGACTATCTTGCGCTCTCTGACCAAGAAGAAGAGGCCAAAGGCAAACCCGCAAAGAAGCTGTGGCAGCACGTGTTCCGTTTCCGCACGATCCTTTACACGACCATGTGGGCTGCGATTGGCGTCGGTCTGGTCTTTGCGCTCTTCATCCGCGCCGATATCGAGATGACAGTGGCACCCGTCCGCAACCCGACCTTCGTGACGCTGTCTGATGGCACGGTGCGCAACATCTATGACATCCGCCTGCTGAACAAACACGGCGAGGACCGGACCTTCCGTCTCTCGCTGACATCAGATGAAATTCTGCGCATCGAACTGGAAGGCACCTCGCAAAGAACCATCGTCGTGCCCGCCAACGAAACCTTTCTGCAACGCGTTTATGTCTCGGCCCGCCCGATTGACCCCGCCTCCAGAATGGATCGCGTCGATCTGCGCTTCTGGGTCGAGGATGAGGCTTCGGGCGAACGCGCCTACAAAGACGCAATTTTTAATGGGAGAGCCCCACAATGACCCGTGAATTTACCGGATGGCACATGCTGGCCCTAATGGTTGGCGGTTTTGGGATCATCATCGCCGTGAACCTGACATTGGCATGGAACGCGATTGCCACGTTTCCGGGGCTTGAGGCGCGGAACTCCTATGCCGTCAGCCAAACCTTTCAGGCGGATCGCGCAGCGCAAAATGCGCTCAACTGGGATGTCAGTGCCGATATTACAGGCGGTGTACTGACCGTGGACATCCTTGATCACCGCGGCGCCCCCCTGCAGGCAGAGATCACGCGTGCCATTCTCGGGCAGGCAACGAACGTCAATATGGATACCGTGCCAGAATTCTCCTGGACAGGGACGCAATACACCGCGCCTGTCACCATGACAGAAGGCTATTGGAACCTGCGTCTGGAATTGATCGCGCCGGACGGCACGAAGTTCCGCCGCCGCTTTCCGCTCACCGCCAAATGAGCGACGCAACCTTCTGTCCGGCCTGCATCGGCCTGCCCGAAGGGCAGCTTGAGAAAGCGGCCTCAAACGGTACATCGCAGATCGTACTTTCCCTGCCAGGCATCCATTGTGTCGCCTGTATCAATGGCGTCGAACGGGTCTTGCGTGACATCGAAGGTGTCGCGAATGCCCGCGTGAACCTTAGCATGAAACGGGTGACCGTCGGTACGGATCAACCCATTTCACCGGAAGTCCTGATCGATACACTGGAAATGGCCGGGTTCGAGGCGCGTGTTCTCGATACAAGCCTACTTGGCGCAGACACCGATACCTATGGCCGCGGTCTGATGACCCGTCTTGCGGTTTCGGGGTTTGCCAACATGAACATCATGCTGCTGTCGGTGGCTGTTTGGTCGGGGGCCATCGGTGCCACGATGCATATGTTCCACTGGATCACAGCGATCATTGCGATACCTACGTTGTTCTATTCCGCACAGCCGTTCTTTGAGAGCGGGTGGCGGTCACTGAAGGCCTACCGTCTGAATATGGATGTGCCGATTTCGCTGGCGATCCTTCTCGCCTCCGGCATTTCGCTCTACGAGACAATTTACGGCGGGCGTCATTCCTATTTCGATGCCGCCGTGACGCTGACGTTCTTCTTGCTCATCGGGCGCTACCTCGACCATCGCAGCCGCAAGGCGGCCGCCTCTGCCGCAGCGCAGCTTTCCGCGCTTGAGGTTCCCCGCGTCATGCGTGTGCGCGATGGTGTGCGTCAGATGGTCAACTTTGCCGATCTCGCGATCGGGGACTTGGTACAGGTTTTGCCCGGCGGCCGTATTCCCGTTGATGGTACGATCACCGAGGGGACCAGCCAGATCGACCGATCCTTGCTGACCGGTGAAAGCCGTCTCAGCAACGCCAGCGCAGGCACGACCGTCACCGCCGGTGAAGTGAATATGACCGGCCCGCTGACTATCCGCGCAACAACCGTCGGCGCGGACACGACGCTGCGCAAGATGGTCACGATGGTGGACGAGGCCGAGGCCACACGCAATCGCTACACCGCCATCGCAGACAAGGCCGCAGCACTCTATGCACCGGTCGTGCATTTGCTGGCGTTTTTCGCCTTTGCCGGGTGGATGCTCTATTCCGGCGATTTCCGCCTGTCGTTGAATATTGCTGTGGCCGTGCTGATTATTACCTGCCCCTGCGCCATGGGTTT
>CAYZKE010000251.1:0-5484 GCA_964478505.1 uncultured Loktanella sp. | reverse complement strand
GATTAGCTCAGCGGTAGAGCACTTCGTTGACATCGAAGGGGTCACTGGTTCGATCCCAGTATCGTCCACCATGAATTCATCGGGCCTTAGGTCCGTTTTTGCAACCCAAGGCGCAGTCCGCGCGCCGCGACAGATAGGAAACGACCACATGAAGGTACGTAACTCCCTCCGCTCGCTCAAGCAGCGCCACCGCGATTGCCGCGTCGTGCGCCGTAAGGGCCGCGTCTATGTTATTAACAAGACGCAACGCCGGTTCAAAGCCCGTCAGGGCTAAGCCTGCGATAGAAGTACTTTGAAAAAGGGTCGTGCCGCTGGCGCGGCCCTTTTTCTTTCAAGATGGGCCGGTCTCATCAAAATCTGTGCGAAAACCCGGCAAAACGTCACAAATACGCCTTGGTAAACCTGTAATATTTTCTGGCTATAGTGCGTTTTGACACGCTAACCTGTGGCACGCCAAATTTCTTGAAGACAAAGGATTTCACCCGATGACCCGCCTTACCCTCAAAACATCCGCGATTGCGGCCCTCATGCTGGGCACCGCAACACCGGCATTGGCCCAAGACATCTGCGGCGGCTTTGGCAACAACGGCCAGTGGATTGGCGGCGATGAGGCCAGTTCCGATATCGCCACAGCCACAACCTACCAGGAACAAATGGCGCTGGTTCTGGGCGGCAATGAATATGTGTCCCTTTTCACCCTCTCTGCCCCGACAGATGTGCGCGTTGAGGCCGCAGGGCGTGGGTCGGGCGATCCGGTCATCGACCTGCTCGACAGTACCGGCGATATCATTCTTTCCGATGATGATTCTGGCGGCAACGCCGCCTCGCGTGCGGAAACCTCGCTTGATGCAGGGACTTACTGCATGTCTCTGCGCAGCTATGATGGCGGCCCGATGACCGCATTCGTCCGCATTGGCCGTCAGGAACAGGAACCGCTGACGGAAGGCATCAGCACGCCGACAAGCACCCAAACAGGCAGCTGCGACACTGCCGTGCCGTTCGGCACACTCGGTGAAAGTGTCTCGGCCTCGGCAGCAGAGGTCCCGTTCTGGAGCTTCGAACTTGACGGTCAGACGCCGATCACGATTACAGCGGAAAACGAAACCGCCGATCCGGTCATTACCCTCTATGGTCCGGGCGAGACATATATTGACGAAAACGATGACTACGACGGTTTGAACTCCCGCCTTGATGTCACAGACACTTTGGCCGCTGGCACCTATTGCCTTGGCGTGACAGCACTCAGCGATGACAGCGCGCCGATCACCCTGTCCATCAATCCTTATGATGCGGAAGAAGCCTTGCAGGCGCTCTATGCCCGAGGCGAGGCCGCACCACCTTTGGATGGCAGCGTCCCTGTGACCGATCTTGGCGTGCTGACCTCACGCACACGCCAGGACGTGCAGGCAACCGAAGATGTCACATGGTTCAGCCTTGATTTTGAAGGCGCGGGCCTTTTGGTGGTCGAAGCCATCGCAAACGGCAACAGCGATCCTTGGCTGGTGCTCTATGATGATCTGGGCCGTCAGGTCGGGCTGAATGACGACTATGGCGACGGACTGGACAGCATGATTGCGGTACGTTTGCAGGAAGGCACCTACATCATCGGTGTGCGCCTGTTTGAGGGCAGCCAGGGCTTTGTCCGGCTTGTTGCCGAAAAATACGTGCGCGCAGACTAAAGAGCGCAAGACTGAAAAGAAGGGCGCCCCACGGCAAGCGGGGCGCCCTTCTTCGTTACCAGAATCACGGCTTACGCCTAGCGTCCGAAGGTATCAGCCAGCAGACGCGCCAGCGTCGCCTGATCCAGATACCCCGTCGATGTCAGATTTCCCTGCGCCTGATAGCGCCCGATCGCACGCCGCGTATCGCTGTCGAACCGCCCATCGACCTGTCCCGGATTGAACCCCAGTTGCTGCAGCCGGTTCTCGATCAAACGACGCAGGACAGGATTGATATTCAACGCATCTTCACGCGCCCTTGCTGCATCATTGGCGGCATCATTCGTCGCATCATTCAATGCAGCCAGCCTGTTGCGCGCCTCATCCGCGAAAATACCGTCGGGATAACGCTCCAAATAGGCCTGATATCCGGCTGGAGTACCGCGTGCTCCGGTTTCTTCCCAATAGTCACGCTCCAGTGACAAGGCTTGTTCGCGCGCACGCTCTTCCTCGGCTGCGACTTCCGCGGCGCGGCGGCTGGCCTGTGCATCAATGCGGTTGATCTGCTCGGTGGTCAGATAAGAGGTCTGTGCGAACCCGTTGTTTTGCTGCCAGTTGCGGATCGCGCCACGTGTGCCGGGGCCAAAGATACCATCCACACCCCGCGTATCGAACTCCAGCAATGTCAGATTGCGCTGGATCGCGCGCCGCTCGTTGCGGGTCAGGTTCAGCGCATCTTCGGCAATCTGTGCAAGCCTGACCGGATCATTTTCGATCTGGTCCAGACGGCGGCGCGCCTCTTCGACATAAGGGCTGCGGGGATGGTCGAAAATAAAGTCGCGGTAGCTATCGGCAGTGTTTGCACTTTGCGCATTTGTCCATGCGGTCAGGCTTGGCTCGATTTGCGGCAGGTTTGGTGCTGGCACTGCATCTGACGGCTGCATGATCAGGCTCTGCGGCTGAAAACCCAGCGTATTCAGGCGCCGGTTGTCGCGCACATAGGCCATGATATCGCCGCCCGATACCGCAACCGCATCAGTCAGAACCTCGGTAACCCGGTCCGGTTCACCATAAATCACAGTCACACCTTGCGGCACAACAAGATTGCCGACGCCTTCGCGCAGATATCGTCCGAAACTGCTGAAGCCGTCCTGATCGTACCCCAGCACCAGGATCGCCTGACCGGGCGTGCGTGCAAGGACATCCAGTACAGTGTCCACCGATATCGCGCTATCCAGGCCAAAGGGTGTGGGTGTCTGCGCATCCTGTGCCAAGAACCATGTCCGTGTGCCATCCGTGGCAAAACGACCAGAGAGCGCAACAACCAGACGATCCGCGTCCAGCGCGTGATCGGCCAGTGTTTCCGCGAGACGCTTCATGTCGCGCGCGGACCCGTTCGAGAGCGTGGTGACCTGATAGCCTGCTTGCCGGAGCTCATCCGAGGCGTCCAAAATGTCCGTTGCATCGCCAACCCTGCTGAACTCCTGATAGCGGTCAACGCCCATCAAGAGGGCTGCGTCATCAGCAAAGGCCGGCAGGGCAAGCCCCGAGAGGGCCGCAATCAGGGTCAATCTGCGCATCGCGCGTCTCCTTTGGTTAGTCTTGCAGAAGCCGCAAAAACGGCTCCGCACTCAACCAAAGGCTAGGCTGTTGCGGGGGTGCTATTCAATAGCGCCCCCTAAACCGGCGTTAGATACGCAGGTTCTCACTCGGCCGGAACGGTGGTTTCGGCCTTTTCGACGCGCACGGCAGAAAATTTGAACTCGGGGATCTTGCCATAAGGATCGACCGCCGGATTGGTCAGCACGTTCGCCGCCGCCTCGACATAGGCGAAAGGCACAAAGACCATATCCGGGGCCACCGCCCGGTCTTCGCGGGCCATGATGGTGATGCTGCCCCGGCGGCTCGATACGGTCACCATTCCACCGGGCTCAACACCCAGCTTGCGCAGGGTCGAGGGGTGCAGCGAACAGTTCGCCTCCGGTTCAACCGCGTCCAGAACACGTGATCGCCGCGTCATGGAGCCGGTATGCCAGTGCTCCAACTGTCGACCTGTTGTCATAATCATCGGATATTCCGCATCGGGTGCTTCATCAGGCGCGATCACGCTAGCGGGGGTAAAGCGGGCGCGCCCGTTCGCACGGGGAAATCCATCACCAAAGACGATCGGCTGGCCGGGGTCAGTAGGCGATAGCGACGGATAGGTCACGGCATTCTGCGCCTCTAGCCGGTCCCACGTGATGTTGGACAGCGATTTCATCGACAGCGCCATTTCGCCAAAGACCTCACGCGGGTGGGTGTAGGTCCAGTTCAGGCCAAGGCGCTTGGCAAGTTCGGTGGTGATCCACCAATCCTCGCGTGCCTCACCGGGGGGAGGTACGGCGGGGCGGCCCATTTGCACCTGCCGGTTGGTGTTGGTCACAGTGCCGGACTTTTCAGCAAAGGCAGCAGCAGGCAGGATCACATCAGCATAGTTCGCTGTTTCGGTAATGAAGATATCCTGCACCACAAGATGTTTCAGCTTCGCCAGCGCATCGCGGGCATGTTCCACATCAGGATCAGACATCGCGGGGTTCTCGCCCAAAATATACATGCCGTGAATGTCACCTGCGTGCACGGCATCAAGGATTTCCGTAACGGTCAGCCCCTTGTTGGGATCAATCGTGCCTTCTTGCCAAATCTCTTCGAACGCGGACCGCACACCGTCATCGCCCACCGGTTGATAATCAGGCAGGAACATGGGGATCAGGCCCGCATCAGACGCGCCTTGCACGTTGTTTTGCCCACGCAGCGGGTGAAGACCGGCACCGGGCCGCCCCACTTGGCCGGTCATCAACGCAAGGCTGATCAGGCAGCGGGAATTGTCGGTGCCGTGGATGTGTTGCGACACGCCCATGCCCCAAAAGATCATAGCGGCCTTGGCACCAGCGAAAGTGCGGGCAACATCGCGCAGGACTTCCGCCTCGATGCCGCATATCTTGGCCATCCTCTCTGGTGTGAAGTCAGCCAGATGCGCTTCCTCGGCTTCCCAGTTTTCGGTGTAGGCTTCGATATACTGGCGGTCGTAAAGCTCTTCCTCGACAATCACATGCATGATCGCATTGAGCATCGACACAGCTTGCCACCGCGTTTGGTGAATTGCTTGAAATAGGTGGCGGCGACGGGGTGGTTCTCAATCGGGTTGGCCCCGATGACGATGGCCACATCGGCATTCTCGATCTCGTTAAAGGTGGCGGTCACAGCACCCGAGCCCACGTTTTCCATCAGCGCGGCAACCGAAGACGCGTGGCACAGGCGCGTGCAGTGATCGACGTTGTTGTGACCAAATCCCTGCCGGATCAGTTTCTGGAACAGATAGGCCTCTTCGTTGGTGCATTTGGCCGAGCCGAAACCGGCCACACCTGTACCACCAATGTCAGCCATGCCTTTGGCGGCCACATCCAGCGCCTCTTCCCAACTGGCTTCGCGGAAATGGGTTTGCCAGTTGCCGGGGTCCACGTTCAGTCCCTTCGCGGGCGCATCATCACGGCGGATCAGCGGCTTTGTCAGGCGGTGATTGTGGTGGATATAGTCGAAGCCGAACCGCCCTTTGACGCACAGCCGCCCCTCATTGGCGGGGCCGTTGATCCCTTCGACGAATTTAACCTTGTCGTCCTTGATCTTCAGACTGATCTGGCAGCCGACACCGCAGAACGGACACACACTTTCGACCTCTTTGTCGTAGTCTTTCGTGTCGCCCATCTGGTTTTCGTCCGTCACCGTTGCGGGCAGCAGCGCCCCCGTCGGGCAGGCCTGCACACATTCGCCACAGGCCACGCAAGAGGAC
>CAYZKE010000250.1:0-5534 GCA_964478505.1 uncultured Loktanella sp. | reverse complement strand
CTGTTGCCGAAGACATGCGGATGGCGGTGACGACATCCTTTGATAGTTCGGGCCTTGCCGAGGTGCTTTTGCCTGCGATCAAGGAAGACCTTGATATTGACCTGCAACTGCTTGTTGTGGGCACAGGTCAGGCGTTGCGACTGGGCGAGGCGGGTGATGTCGATGCGGTTCTGGTCCATTCACGCCCCGCGGAAGAGGCGTTTGTTGCCGCAGGCCACGGCACGCATCGCCGTGAAATCATGTATAATGATTTCGTCCTGATCGGCCCTGCATCAGACCCTGCCGATATCGCCGATGCCGCAAGCGCGGCTGATGCGTTGCAACGGATCGCGGCTGCCGAGGCACCTTTCGTCAGCCGTGGTGACGACAGCGGCACCCATAAAGCCGAGCTTGGCGTTTGGGCGACAGCAGGTCTTGACGCAGCAGGTTTTGACGGCTGGTATCGCCCTGTCGGTGCGGGCATGGGCCAGGCGCTGAACACAGCCGCAGGAATGGACGCTTACCTGCTTTCAGACCGCGCCAGCTGGCTGAACTTTGCCAACAAGGCCGATCTGGCACTGCTCTATTCCGGCGATCCGGTGCTGTTCAACCAATACGCCTATCTGCCCGTCGATCCGTCCAAGAACGCAAACGTCCGCAACGATCTGGCGATGGCGCTTGAAACCTGGCTGGTCAGCCCGCGTGCGGCGGCGTTGATCAACGATTACACGATCAACGGCGAAACGCTTTTTGTGTTCAACGCCAAGGCTGAGTGATCAGTGCGTGTGCGGCTCATCCAGTGAGCCGTGCACGGCAAATTGCGTCAGGTCAGCGTCTTGAGGCGCAATCACACGGTAGCTTTCCCGCACACCGGCGTCGGTTAATTCACGCGCCACAGTCAGCAGAGTGTTGGCGTCGTGATCGGCGCAAAGATCGGCCATTTGCGCGATCTCTTCCAAGGCCACAGCGTGCGCCGCTTCCAGCGAGGGCGCGCCGTAGATATCAACGAAATGCTGGGCAAGCAGGCCTGCGATGGCGTCTTTTTCCTGCGGCTCGATCTGGGTGACCGCGACAAAACTGACCCGCCCGAAGGTTTCACACCCCATCCAGCCGTTGGAAAAGGCCTGTTTCGCCTTGCCCATCAGGTCCGCTTCGCTCCAGTTGGAAAATTCAAAGCCGCCTGAAATGCACCATTCACCCGTGCGCGCGGGATTATGGAACACGCGGCTGTCGCTTTCGTCAAAATGGATCGCGCGGGCAAGTTTCATGTGGGCCTCGTCAGGGTTTCAGTCAGTGGGACCAGTTCGATCTTGTCCCCGATTTTGAGCAAAAGGCCAAGGTCTTCGTCCAGTCCGGTAAATGTGCCGGTTTTGCCTTTGACCGTGACCTCGCCCTCTAATGCATGCGCAAGGCCGATCCATTCGCGGTGCAGCGTTGCCGTGCCGCTGTCCGCCCATGTGTTGATTCCAACCAGAGTATGGCGCACCCACGACTCCAGCAACGTGATCGCATCCACCTCGGCGCAGCCTTCGGCGTAGAGTGCCGTTTCATCGGGGGTGAGGCCGGTGTCTTCGCTGGGCGGCCAAAGCGCCAGTTCCAGCGCGATGACCAACCAATCGGGTTCATCCTCTGGCTGGCCGGGGGCCGCCATTTTCAATGCGCCGCAGCGCCCGCCATTGACATAGATTGGACCATCCCAGCCAAGATGAACCGCCACCTCCGGCGGGGCCAAGGCGCCAAGGGCATTTTGAAACCCGACGCCGCAAATCGGCAGCATTACGGCAGCTTTACGCAGTGGCACATCAGGGGCAAAGACAATTGCCGCGCGCAAAAGATCAGGCGCAAGATCATAGATCACAAGACCCGCGTCGCACCCCGCATCAGCTGTGGCACAAGCCAGTGCAAAAGGATCGTTCCCCGCCGCATCCTGCCCTGTAAAGAGCGGTGGAAACGACGGCTCGCTCATGCGTGGCCCTCGGCGATCAGGTCGCGGGCCACCTGCCGGAAGGCAGCCGCTTGGCTGCTGTCGGGCTTGGACACCACAATCGGCGCGCCGCCATCGGCCGCAAGACGGATATCCATATGTAGCGGGATTTCCGCCAGCAGCGGAACGCCCAGCTTTTCCGCCTCTTTCGCCACGCCGCCATGACCGAACATATGTTCCTCATGCCCACAGGCGGAACAGATATGCGTGGACATATTCTCGATCATCCCGATGATCGGCGTGCCTAACTGGTTAAACATATCAATGCCTTTGCGCGCATCGAGCAAGGCAATGTCCTGCGGTGTGGACACGATAATCGCGCCGTTCAGGTGCGATTTCTGCGCCAATGTCATCTGCACGTCACCTGTGCCGGGGGGCAGATCAACGATCAAGACATCCAGCGCGCCCCATTGCACCTGGGTCAGCATCTGCTGCAACGCACCCATCAGCATCGGTCCACGCCAGACAACCGCCTGATCCTCATTCGCCATCAGGCCCAGCGACATCATGGTCACACCGTAATTGCGCATCGGCAGAATGGTCTTGCCATCAGGTGAAGCGGGCCGGCCCGAGACACCCAGCATCCGGGGCTGGCTGGGGCCATAGACATCGGCATCTAACAAACCAACGCGCCGTCCTTCGGCGGCAAGCGCACAGGCTAGGTTGGCAGAAACAGTCGATTTCCCGACCCCGCCCTTGCCAGAGGCCACCGCGATAATCCGGTCAACACCCGGGATTTTCTCAGGCCCCGCAGGCGCGCCACCACGCTGTGGTTTCAGATCAGGCGGTGCTGCAGGTGTGCTATGCGCCGTCATCACGACCGACACTGACGCTACGCCATCCAGCGCCTTGATCTGCGCTTCGGCGCTGTCTTTGACCGCCGTATAGGCCGTAGCATGGCTACCGCTGACCTCCATCACAAAGCGCACAGCGCCGTCTTGCACGGTCAGGGCTTTGACGATCCCCGCCTCTGCGATGGATGTGCCGCTGATGGGGTCTTCAATCGTCTTGAGGATCTCAAGAACGGCTTCACGTGTCAGCGCCACGTTACGACTGCCCTTCGATTTTGCCGGTCACGACATGTTCAAGATCAAGCCCGTCAACCGTCAGCACAACCTTGGCTTCAAAGCTACGCCCAGAGGTGTCACCGGCGTTACGCATCGCCTCTTCGATCGCCTGTTGCGAGGTCACGCCGACCTGTTTGAGGAACTTGCGCATGGACATGTTAAAGTCTTCGCTCATTGGGTTTTCTCCTTATCAGTGATGGATCGCCGGATCAGTGATCCCTGCGCTTGGACAAATAGTCATCGGTCGTGCGCGGGCGGGGCCGTTCGCCAGATGCGAAGGGGCTATTCTCAGAATGATACTGCGCATTGATGCGGCAGTTGTCACACATCTGGATCATGCGGATCGCGTTCGGGTTCTGGTACATCGCGTGATTGTTCGCCAGCTTTTCAGTGATCCGTTCCACGGTGGATTTCACGCCGAAGAGACTACCGCAGTCGATGCACGCGAAAGGTTCTTCCTCGTTCAGCACCGTTTGCGACAGGGCGGCATCGGTCAGGTCCAGTTGCGGCTGCAAGGTGATCGCCTTTTCGGGGCAGACATTGGCGCAAAGGCCGCATTGCAGGCAAGCGTCCTCCTGGAACCGGAGCTGCGGCAGATCACTGTTGTCGCCCAGCGCGCCGGAGGGGCAAAGCGAGGCACAAGCAAGGCATAGCGTGCAAGCATCTGTATCCACGATCACCGCGCCATAAGGTGCGTTGGCGGGCAACGGCAATGTCGTAACATCGGGGTTGAGCGCCTTTGCCGATAGTCGCGCCACCTGCCTGCGCGATCCCAGCGGCAGGATCGGCGCCGCAATGGCGGGCGTTTTCGGCTGATCAAACAGGTGATCCGACAGCGCGTCGGGATCAGCGATATCAAGCAAAGCAACCTTGTCCGGCGAAATCGCATTCGCCAAATCCGCTTGCGGCACCAGCGCGTCGCGTTCGGTCTTGGGTGCAAGCAGGATGTCCACACGAGCAAAACCGCTGGCCAGCGCACCGACCATCTCTGCATGACCGAAACCGGCCAGCGCATCCACCTGCAACGGGATCACATGGGCAGGAAGCCCGCGCCCGTACCGTGCGGCAAGGCTGATCATTTCCGCACCGTGGTCATCGTGAACCAGAAGCGCGGCATCCTTACCGCCTGCCGCGCGGTAGCTGCTGGCCAAGGTGTTGATCCGGCGGAAGGTGAAATCGCCCGATGGCGCGTCATAGCTGATCGCACCGGACGGGCAGACCGCTGAACAGGCCCCGCAACCGGCGCAGATCATCGGGTCAATGCTCACATGTTCACCCGCCGATGTGATTGCACCGGTGGGGCATAGGTTCAGACAATTGGAACAGGCCGGTTTCTCAGCGCGGGAATGGGCGCAAAGACTGGTTTCCAAACGCACATAGAAGGGTTTTTCGAACGTGCCGACCAACTGGCTTGCGGCGAACACCGCGTCCGCGACAGCAACAGGGCTTTTGGGATCAGCGCGCACATAGCCGTCACGTTTGTCGGGTGCGGGGAACAGGGGTGTGCCGCCTGTGAGATCAAGAATGATATCGCATTCCGACACCGCGCCGTCACGTGGCGCTGTCATCGCCGGGGTTCCACGCCCGCCTGTCATGCTTTGCTGGAACGCGCTGATGCGCACCTGAAAGCGGCCAAGCGTGCCGCTGGCCTGATGCAGGCTGCCAACAACAGTGTCGAAGTTCGGGTTCGGCACTATTTCGGTGCCCGGCGCAAGGAGCACAGTGACCGAAAGCGTATCCGACAGCTTTTCGGCAGCGGCAAGTGCTATGTCGTTCGCACCCACGATCAGACAGGTGCCTTCTGACACTACATCAAAGGCCTTTTGTGCTGGAGGTATCAAAGCCGCCTCGGCGATCAATGCAGCCATTTTTGGCATCGTGTCCGCAGTATGATCGGTCCAGCCGGCACGGTCACGAATATCGACAAAGACAGGTGCCTCTGCGTCGATCTCTTCTGAAACGGCAAGAAAACGATGCGCCTCTTGCTGGCAGGCGATCATCACGTCGCCTTGCGCGATTGCCTTGGCTGCAACCTCGATCTGGTCAGTGCAGAGGCTTGAGTAACACCCGCCACAGCTTTGGCCTGTGGCGGCCTGCAGGGCAGCGGCATCGACTGTTTGGGACCCAAGACAGTCACAAACCAACAGTGTTTTCGCCATCATCATCCCCGATTTTCATGAACGCAGATCGGAGGGTAGCTAGTCAGGAAATCGCAAGACAGTAAACCCAAATATCGGTTTGATTTACATGCAACCGGCTTTGCAGATGCAGCAATTCAAATAATCCTCGAGACAAAGTGGGAGCCTTTCACACGCAGAACCCTTGCAAATTTGGCGCCTGGCAAATGCTGCACTGCAGTATGTTAAGGCTGCGACATCTTTACATAAAAACAAGCTTTGCGTTTGCAAGTTTCTGCGGCAATCTGTCCGTGTACCAAGGCACACTAAACGAGGATTTCTTTTGAAATTCGAATACCCAGGTTCGCAGTCATTGCCGCTTGGCGT
>CAYZKE010000249.1:0-5542 GCA_964478505.1 uncultured Loktanella sp. | reverse complement strand
AGTGATGATCTTCTTGACCCTGTTCGAGGTGACCAAGGATTATTTCGCGCGCTGGTTATCCGCGCTCATTTCATTCGCGATGTATCCGATCGTCGTCGCCGGAGTGTTCGCGACGATCACGGGGGTCTCTCGGGCGCTTCTTGCCGAGCTTGGCGACCCGGAGGGAGCCTCGAACATAGGGGCCCTTATCCCATTTTTCATGATGGTGCTGATGGCAAAGGGTTTCATCATAGCAACGCCTTTCTTGGTTCGGGCGATTTCCGGAAACATCATGATGCCAGCACTCTCAGCCGGGTTCGGGGGAAGCTATGCCTTCGCCAGAGGGCTTGCAGGTAGCCAACAAGTTTACAATCGCTATGCCATCGGTGGCGCAACTGGGGCTGAATACGCAGCCCTTCGAGCGCGACAATTCTTCGGCGTGCAAGCCTTGCCGAGCCGGCCAAATACTGCTGGAGGGCCAACTGCGGCTCGTCCGGGTGACGCAACCGGAACAGGCGCCCGAATGCTGGCACAGCTTTCGAGACTTGGTAGGTTGGGCAGGCGGTGACAGCCAGGTGCCAAAAACTTGCCAAAACTGCAAAGGTTTCGCCGCGGGTTTTTGTCATTGCTAAACGGTTGATCCCTCGCGACACAAGGCACGTGGCCAAACACGACCGTTTCTGCCACAGGCGGAATCGACAATTTTAGCACCGTGCCACGGCCCTGCGCATCGCCCGATTGCCAACTGGCTCAGGCTCTTCGCCGGGGTGTTGCCCTTCACCTTTCCAGTCGTCTGACCAAAGCCAATCTTCGAAATAATAGAGCCAAAGGTAAGTCCACGGAATGATGGTTTGGTCGATCCGCTTCCGCGCGTCCCATTCCCTGGCACCTGGAAGATAAAGACAAAGGCGCAGCGGATCTCTGTAGACGTGAGGCAAAGGACGCCCTGCCGCCAGCAACTCCAGATCCGGGTCGTCTATCTGAACACCGGGCGTTTGACCCGGCTGAAGCGTGATAGTGGCAAGGTAGGAGCGCGCCAAGGCGGTCGGTTGTATAGGCTCTTGCCATGTCAATTTGTTTGCGCGGACCTGCCCCACACCACTGATAGCCGGGCTTGCCTTCAGGAACAGCAGCTGCTGCGACAGGGTCAGGTCGTATTGCCCGCCTCGTCCTATCATCAATCACCGAAGAACGTATTTGTGGGCACGGTCGTTGATGCTGCGACCTTCGATGTCGTCAGCCCGACCACAGGTGCGACAGAAAGCAGACCCGATTTGCGACCATCCGACACCGCATTGACGCGGTTGCCGAGAACCCGTCCGGTGACACCGGAACCGAACGAACGCTCCATGTTCAATGACACACGGTCCTGACCAACAGCATCGCGAAGGACTTCAAAGTCGGACAGAGCTTGTGCGTGCCACGCATAGAATGCTGGTGCTCGGCGTTCATCCTTGTTCCAATTGTCGGCGAAGTTTTCCCCGTTGGTTGTCTCGTTCAGGATGGCATAGCCCCGCCGTCCGTCCAGAATGGGGCGGTCGATGAAGTGCGGCATCATCCGGATCGTTTCGACCAACAGATCCATTTCGTCATGGAAGACGTGGTTGCGCACGCAATAGGCATAGGACTGCATCGCAAGGGTGGTAATGATAACGGAAATCGGGGCCACGTCTTGCGTGTTGTTCTGATAAAAAACGTCGCGGTGCCGTTTGAGCAATTGCACGATGCGGCGCAGGATGCCTTTCACTGCTTCTCGGACGGGGAACGGCTCCACCGTCGCCTCGTCCCGCTGCATGGCGATAAACTTGCCCACAAAGGTAGGCCGGAGTGCGGCGCGCTCATCGAACAGGGTCTTGTAGGCCCGCGGGTTTGTCGGATGCCATTCCTTCAGAGCCCGGTCGGGCACCAATTCGCCCCGGTTGCCGCAGACCGGGTTTGCTATCGTCGGGGATAGGTCGAGGTGGAAGTCCCCCGCATAGTTGAGACGCCAACAACGCTTTTTTTCTTCGAGAAGGCGCACATAGGTGGCGTGTTCCTTGAGCCGGTTTCCAACCGCCGCCTTCAGGGTCGCTGGTGAGATGCCGGACGCGATACCTGCACAAAAGCAGATCAGATCGACATCGAATTCCCGCCGCCCGATTGGCTTCACGGCCGTTCCAAGCGCACTGGACCCTTGGAGATAGACCAGAACACTGACGAGTAGGGGATCAGTTGAACCGGACAGCCAGTCTCCGACGGCACCATAGCTCTGGCGCGCACGATCAAACTGGGTTTCGGTGAGGTCCAGATCCTCGCCTATCTCGTCCAGGATGGTGAATATCTGCGTGCGCCGCCGAATATCACTGTCGGTCAGCGGCTGTCGCAACATCTGATTCATGCCGCTTTCTCCTTGAGTTGATAGACCGGCACGAAGGTATCGGCAGGCTGGGTGAAAAAGATCGGGGTCAGGTGGGGCTTTGCTTTTCGGGCTTCTGACATACCGAGGCCCTTGAGGCGGCCGATCTTCGTGGTGTCATCCAAGGTAAAAAACCCGCTCGGGACAGACGGCGAAATGCGGTAGATGCGATCCCCATCGTAAGGGTGTCCCGTCAGAAGTTTTGCCATGCCGAGGGCGCCATGTGATTGCCCATCCGCGTAAAGGTTGAGGACTTTGAGGCCGAGTCCGGCAAACCCTGGACTTTCGGGCAGCATGTAGACTTCGTCCAGACACCCCAGGCTCAGAATGCGCAGGTCTGACGGATGCCACCCCAGAAGAGTGATGGCTTCGACGACAGCAATGGCTGTGGGATTGTTGGCCCATGTCCCGCCATCGGTCAGGCCAATATCATCAGCAGTGCGATGTCGCTTGAAATACGTAGGTGCCGCTGCCGTAGCCAGGGCGGCATCAAGCGCAGTCTTGCGATAATCGGTTTGCAGGCGTGTGTGATGCGCGGTCTTGTAGATATAAGGGCTGCGGAGATCGGCATCCCACGCCGGGATCACCAACCGGGTCTGTGATTGCCCGATCAGATCGTTGTTGAGAACGGCCTTGAGTTCACGGGCAAGAATTGCCGCATCGTGCTTTGGACCGACTACGTGCCGACCTGTGGCGGTGAGGGTGCGCCATGCCTGCCGTATCCTCCCCAGCGGTTCATCATCCGCATTGTCCTGACCGAAGATGACAGGCCCGCGACGCTCGTAAAGCTCGAGCAGTTCCTTTGCCGTGCGGCCGAGGCCAAGGCCGAGTGCGATGATGCCACCCGTCGATGTGCCCGCGATGAGATCGAAATAGCGCCCAATGGGCTGGCCCAGATCTTCCTCGAGCCCCGCGAGGAATGCAGCGGGCATCGTGCCCTTAATCCCGCCCCCGTCGATGGAGAGGATGCGACGTATCTGCCTGTTGTTCCCACCGTTGCTCATCCTGACATCCATTCCGCTTATGCCCTTCAGCCTTTCGGCGGATACGGGTCCTTGCCATAGGTGTTGCGCTCGCGGATGCGACCGTTCTCGCCGTGGATCAGCATCTCGCTGCCCTGACGAATGGCGGATTCCCGCGCGGCCGTGATGGCCTCGCGCTGCGTGCCGTGGACGGAAGACGCGCGGGAGTTACCCGCCCCCTTCACTGCCCAACCGCTTTCATGCGGCACAACATGCTGATTTTTCTTAGACATTTCAAGCCTCACGTGTCGATTTCGGTTGACGATGCGACAACCTTGTGTTTAAATATACAGGAAGAAATGGCGTTTATCAACCACAACAATAACCGCCGGGAGAGGATCATGTTCGGACAAAGACTCAGGCTTGCCCGCAAGCGGGCGGGTCTATCCATGCAAGCGCTCGCGGAGCGCGTAACCCCAAGCGTGTCAGCGCAGGCCATCAGCAAATACGAGGCGGACAAGATGATGCCGTCCTCGTCAGTGCTGGTCGGCCTCGGCAAGGCGCTCGGCGTGTCACTGGACTTCCTGCTCGGCGGTCAGGTCGAAGCTCTGGAAAGCGTCGAGTGGCGAAAGAACTCGACCGCCTCGGCGCAGGATCGCGCGATGGCGGAATCCATCGTCATCGAGAAGCTCGAAGACTATCTCGCCATCGAGGACATCCTCGATATGCACCCCGCTGAAGACCCCTTCGCCGCGCTGCGCGTGGACATGGTGGCCGATGAAGAGGCCATCGACGCCAAGGCGCGGGACGTGCGGCGCGAGTGGCAGCTTGGGATCGACCCGATCCCGAGTATGACCGCCCTGCTCGAAGACAAGGGACTCAAGGTCATCGAGGCCGATCTCCCGGAACGCATCAACGGGCTGGCCTGTCATGTCGAACGGGCGGAGGGCGCACCGACTGAGGTGATCGTCGTCTCGCGGCACACCAATGTCGAACGCAAGCGCTTCAACCTCGCCCACGAACTCGCGCACCGGATCATCACCGAAACCGGCAATGCCGCACTGAAAAAGGAGCCCTCGATGCACCGCTTCGCGGGGGCGTTCCTCATTCCGCGTGAGCATCTGGAAGAGGAAGCTGGCCGAAACCGTCACGGCATGACCTGGATAGAGATCATGCGGCTCAAGCGCACCTATGGCGTCTCCGCCGCCGCGATGCTCGTGCGGCTCGGCCAGGTGGGCATCCTGTCGAAGAGCGCTGTGGAATATGCGTTCAAGACCTATGCGCGAAGCTGGCGGCGCGAGGAGCCGGAGCCTATCGGTCCAGGCGAGGGCTTTGCGGCCTTCGAGAAGCCGCAGCGCTTCGAGCGCCTCGTCTGGCGCGCGCTCGGCGAGGAGATGATTTCCCCCGTGCGGGCGGCGCAGATGCTCGGGCTCCCCTTGAGCGTTGTCGAACGCGACATCAGGGGGCCTCGTGACCAGTGACCTGTGTTGTCGTCAATGATGCGTCCTGTCTGATCGACTTGAAGAAGGGAGAGTTGCTGCACGTCCTGCTGCGGCTGCCCTATCGCTTCATCGTGCCCCTGCCCATCCGTGAGGAGGAGCTGCTCGATTTCACGGCGCAGGAATGGCGGATGCTCGAAGACGGTGGCCTCGCCACCTACGATCTGCCGGGGGAAGAAGTCGCGCGGGTTTTCGCTCTAAAGCGGGAACATAGCCGCCTGTCGGCCAATGATTGCTTCGCCCTCGTGACGACAACCTGCCAGGAAAACGGCATCCTCCTGACCGGCGACAACCTTCTACGCAAGGTCGCCACCGCTCGCGCGGTGCGCGTTCATGGCATCCTCTGGATCATCGACGAGCTGCACGCCGCCGAAGCCTGCGATGTCGGGCTTCTTGTCTCCGCCCTGCAAATCTGGCGGGCGGATGAGGCGGTCTTCCTACCCCCCGCCGAGATCGACAAGCGGCTGCGCCGTCTCGGGGCATAATCTGAACAAGGTGGAGATGGCTGGACCCTGCCCACGACGTTCCGAGCGAAAGATCGAACGGTCATGCAAACCAGCCCCTTTTTTCGGCGTCAAAAAGCATCGTTTGTGACATTCAGCGTTACGGAAGCTACGGGCAGGTCGCCATGCCCGCCACCCTATCGCGCAACCAGCCTTCCACCACCTTCCTCCTGCAGCATCGCTTCCATGTCGTCCAAGCCATCG
>CAYZKE010000248.1:3729-5574 GCA_964478505.1 uncultured Loktanella sp. | reverse complement strand
CGACAGCGGCAGAAGCCGCCGTGATGCCTGGGATGATGGTGTAGGGAATGTCATGCGCTGCGATTGCGGCGATTTCTTCGTCCAAACGGCCAAAGACTGTGGGGTCGCCTGCTTTCAGACGCACAACGTGGTGGTCGTCCAGCGCGTGTTGCACGATCAGCGCGTCGATATCGGACTGTGCCATCGCGCGGCCAAAGCCTTCTTTGCCGGCGTCGATGATAATCGCTTCGCGGCGGGCAAGTTCCAGAATCTCGGGCGTTACCAACCGGTCGTGAATAACCACATCGGCCTTATCCAGCGCATTGCGGGCCTTCAGCGTCAGAAGTTCCGGATCACCGGGGCCCGCGCCGACAAGATCGACCGAACCGGATTTACGCTCCTGCATGATGTGGCTGTCCAGAAGGCTTTCCAGCGCAGGGACAACGGCCTGTTCACCCGCATCAGCCAGCGCCTTCGGACCTGTCCCGAAATAGAATGCCGACCAAAAATCACGGCGCTTGCGGCCCATTGGCAGCACATCAACCGCGTGGCGGAAAGTCTTACCGATCCGCGCAAGCACACCCAGCGATGTGGGCAGCCGTGCTTCAAGATCAGCCTTGATTGCGCGAGCAAGAACGGGGGCGGCACCTTCGGTTCCAATCGCGATCGTGACAGGGTCGCGATCAACAATCGCAGGGGTGATAAACTGGCTGTCGGCAAGGTTGTCGACGATATTGACCAAAGCGCCCTCGGCATGGGCAATTGCGGCTACGCGGGCGTCTTCGGCGTCATCTTCGTTCGCACCATAGAACAGCGCAGCGCAAAGTGCGTCACCTGGCTCCATGGCGCGCTCGATGATCCGCAGCTTGCCCTGATCGGCCCATTTGCGGATATCGGGTGCGATCTCGGCGGCGATGACGGTCAGATGCGCCTCGGTCTTCATCAGCAAACGCAGCTTGGCCATTGCGGCATCACCACCGCCCGACAGAACGATGCGGCGGCCTTCGACGGCAAGGAAGATCGGGAAATGCTTCATAGCGAACCTCAAATTTCTTATCTTCAATATAGAACATTGTTCTGCTATTTGCCTCCCCATGATGCCAGTTAAGGACATATGTTCTGCCTTGCTGCGAATTTGGACTGCCTGTCCTATGATTGAGGGGATTTAAGAATGTCGGTACGCATAGACGCCACAGACCGGAAGATTTTAGCGGCGCTTCAGGCGGATGCGGCGCAATCGCTGGACGATATCGCCAAGGCTGTGGGGTCCTCCAAGACACCTGTGTGGAATCGCATTCGCAAATTGCGCGAGGCAGGGGTGATCGGCCAGCACACGGTCTTGCTCGATGCCGAGGCGCTTGGGTTTGAGGCCTGTTTCTTTGTCTTGATCCGCACCTCCGAGCATGACGCAGACTGGCAGGGGCGGTTTCTCAAGGCGCTCAAGTCACGGCCTGAGGTGCAAGAGGCGCACCGCCTAGCCGGTGATATTGACTATATTTTAAAGGTGCGCGTGCGCAATGCGCGGGCTTATGACACGTTCTATCAAGCCCTGATTTCCGAGGTGAAAGTGCATAATGTGACAGCACTTTTGTCGATGGAAGAGATTAAGTCGACCGTGGCTCTGCCACTCTAAAATGAACGATGTTCAATATTTTTGTTGACGGCGCAATTCCGGCTCTCTAGGTATGTGAACAATGTTCATATTTGGAGAGACACCATGCAAACGATAAAGATCACAGTTGCCCTCGCGACACTTGCTTTGACGGCAGCCTGTGCTGCACCCAGCGCACAGCATACCGCCCAATCCGCCAACCACAGCGCGGAAGCCGCCAGTCATGGCGCGGCGGCGGTGGCATCAGGTGCCGC
>CAYZKE010000248.1:0-3629 GCA_964478505.1 uncultured Loktanella sp. | reverse complement strand
GCCAACCGTGTGCAGCGCGATCTCGCGTCGCGTGGTGCCAATGTGGCCATTGTTTCGCGGGTTGGGCGTGATCCGTCCGTTCTGCCGGACGGCATCAACTATACGCACGTCGCTTTTTGGGTTTTCGCGCAGATCACCCGCGCTGACGGCTCAACAGGGCAGGGGTACCGTGTTTATAACCTCTACCAGCGCGACGGTGATCTGACCCAAAGTGATCTTGTCCAGGACACACCTGCCGATTTCTTTGCTGGTGCGCATAGTCTTGATGCCGGCGTGATCATCCCTGATCCGCGCCTGCAGCGCAAACTGCTGGCCGTGATTGACAGCCCGACCTATGCCGCCCTGCACAACGCCAACTATTCGGTGCTGGCCAATCCGCGCACGGCACAGTTTCAGAACTGTACAGAGCATACGTTGGATGTGGTGATGGCAGCTCTTTACGACACGGATGATCGCGCCCGGATCAAAGCCAATATCGCCGCCTATTTTGCACCACAGCCCGTGCCAATTAACGGATTGCAACGCCTTCTAGCGCCCGCTGCGTCACAGGCGCTGACCACGGTCGATCATGGTGCGCAGGTCGGTACAGCAACCTTTGGTTCCATCGCGCGGTTCATGGGCGATAATGACCTTGCGGCAGAGATTTACCGGATCACGCCCACGGCGCTGACACGGTTCTGACCCTAACGGCTGGTGGAGACCATCAGCCGTTCCAGCCCGTGAAAGTGGTAGACATCGCCATAGACCGGAGCTTCGGTCAGGCGCAGATCGGGGCAGCGTTCAAACAGGACCTCAAGGGCGATCTGAAGCTCAAGACGGGCCAGTGGCGCGCCAACGCAGAAGTGGATGCCGCCCCCGAAACTGGTGTTCTGCGGGCCTTTGCGGGTCGGATCAAAAGAATCGGCATTCGTGAAGACCTGCGAATCGCGGTTTGCAGAGCCCAGTAGACAGGCGATTTGATCACCGCGCTTGAAGGACTGGCCGCCCAAAGTCACATCTTCATAAACCCAGCGCGTGAATAGATGTAGGGGGGGATCGTAGCGGATCACTTCTTCGACCAGGGTTTCATTGATCTCGCGCAGGCCCTGTTCCAGCAGCGTCTTGGTGCCATTGCCCAAAGTATGAACTGTCGCCTCGTGCCCTGCATTCAAAAGCAGGATGCAGGTGCTGATCAACTCATCCTCGCTCAGACGTGCGCCGTCCTCTTCGGCGGCAATCAGGGTCGAGATCAAATCATCGGCAGGTTTCTTGCGGCGGACCTGAATGTAGCTGCGCATGAAGCCGACAAAATCATTGGTGGCGGCCACAGCGGCCGCTTCGATTTCGGGGGTGCGGCGGGCCTGGTACATTGCCACCATGGCGTTGGACCAGCGTAGCAAATCATCGGCACGTTCTTCGGGCACACCAAGAAGGCGCGCGATGATGACCACCGGTACGGGTTGGGCATAATGGGCCAGTAAATCAAAGGGTTGATTTGGAAACGCGTCAATCAACTCATGGCAGAGTTGGCGGATGTCAGGGCCGAGTGCGGCGACTGTCCTGCTCGTAAATGCACGCAGGACAAGCGATCGCAGACGGGTATGGCGTGGCGGTTCAATGGCCAGCATCGAATGGTCCTCAACGTCGAAAAACGGCCTTAAATGTGCAGGGATTTCTGGTGCCAGTTCCGGTGGACATTCGCGCCCCATCCGTTTGTCGCGTAGCACAGCATGCACCATTTTATGCGACACAGCACAGGCCATTTCAAAGTCGTCCCACCAGATGAAATCGCCCGCTCTGCGGGCCTGAGCATAGAAAGGATATGGGTCTTGAACAAAGTCCGGATCGGTGGGGGATTTTTCAAATTTTTGCATGTCAGAACATTTGTCCGACCGCCCCACAGATTGCAAGCGACTGCGCAACCCCTTCACAAAATGCTGCACCTGCGCCGCGACGTTCTGACGCGGTATGCGGCCAGTTTTCCCATGTTAACGTGCATACAGTTGGATACAAATAGTCGTCGGGAACAGATGACATTGTGAATTCCGTAGCCAACATGGGAGGGACGTTCATGGCCAACGCGCCTATGGACGATAACGCGTTTGATCGCTCAGAGTATCGAAAGGCTGACCGGCATTTCCGGTTGGTCGAAGAGAAACTGCCGGAAGAGGCTGTCTCGGCCCTTGCGCGCGAAGTTGTAAGGCGTCTTGCTTTTCGAATGCCACATGCGTTGAAAAAAGAAGATTTGCCAACGAAGTCAGATATCGAGCAGTTGTGTGGCGCATTGCTGTCGAAGACTGATGATGCGGCAGACAACTTTATCTTGTTGGCGCGCCGTGATGGTGTCGCGCTTGAGGCGATCTATCTGGGCTATGTGGCAGGTGCCGCCCGCCGCTTGGGCGAGATGTGGGACAATGACGATGTTTCGTTCATTGATGTCACGCTGGCCTGCGGCAAGCTTTATCGCATTATCCGTGGCCTGCGCCATGTGATTGCCCCGGGTATTCTGGGCGACAGGGATGACTGGCCTGCGATGTTCGCGCTGGTGCCAGGTGAAACCCACACGATCGGGATCGAGATTGCCACTGATGTGTTCCGCCGTGAGGGCTGGGATGTGGATATGATGGTGGCGCTGGATCATGATACGCTCATCGAACAGTCGGAGCGGCGCAACTACAAAGCTATAGTGCTGGTCGCAAATTCCGACGGGATGATCGAAGCGCTGACACGGTTAGTGCTGGCCTTGCGTATCTCGCAACCGATGGCGCATGTGATTGTGGCGGGTAATATCCTAACGCACCATGCGGATATCATTGATGTGGTCGGTGCGGATGCTGTAATGGAAGATATCGAAACCGCGGTCCATACACTGCGTGATCTGATCAATACTGACGCGAACTAGGCCTTTTCGAGTGCCGAGATAATAGGCGAAAACGCCTCGGCGGTCAGGCTGGCGCCTCCGACAAGGGCGCCGTTCACATTTTGCACGGCGAAGATTTCCGCGGCGTTACTGCCTTTGACAGACCCGCCATAGAGCAATGACATTTCTGTCCCGTCACTAAAGCGGTCTTGCAGGCGTTTGCGTATATGGGCATGGACTTCGGCAATCTGGTCGTTTGACGGCACTTTTCCGGTACCGATCGCCCAGACGGGTTCGTAGGCGATGACCGTATTCAGCGCATCCGCTGTTGCCGGTAGCGAGCCTGCAAGCTGCCGATCAATGACATCAAGCGTTGTGCCGTTTTCACGTTCATCAAGCGTTTCTCCGATGCAGATGACCGCAATCAGCCCCGCATCATAGGCCGCTTGCGCTTTTGCCGCGACCAGCGCGTCGGTTTCACCGTGGTCGGTGCGGCGTTCGGAGTGCCCCAGCAGCACATAACTGGCCCCGGCGTCTGCAAGCATTTCCGCACTGATGTCGCCGGTATGTGCGCCCGCCTGCGCGGTGTGGCAATCCTGGCCGCCGATATCGAAGGGCGTATCTTCACAGGCGCTGATCAGGGTAAAGGGGGGGCAGATCAGGATCGCAATATCCGCATCGCCATGTTTGTCTTCGAGTTTTTCCAACTCGGCCAGTGTGCTTTGCATCCCGTTCATCTTCCAATTGCCTGCGGCGATCTTACGGGGCATAGCGGCGTCCTTATTCCAGT
>CAYZKE010000247.1:0-5577 GCA_964478505.1 uncultured Loktanella sp. | reverse complement strand
CTTTACGACGTGCAATTTGGCGGACATCCAGATGTAACATGACCTTGGATTAGAGTTCTCGCCGCGCGCGCCATCTGCCCTTCCATCTGTAAGAATGGAACTAGCGTGTCACCGCTCCTCTTTGGTACAGCAAACCATGCTGACAAAAGCCGGTAATCTGCTAAAATACGCGTTGACCATTGCAAGCTGCGCAGAACTGTAGCACTAGTTACGCCACGTAAAGCACTCATGCCACCACCAACGAATGCGCTAAGTCGCTGCAATTTGTCAGGAATTAGACATGCTATCCAGATTTGCTATCAAGCCGACTGCTCTTTGCTTCGCCCTTTGTTTTTCCGCATCGACCTTGTCAGCACAAGAAGCGTCGCTTGCGACATCGTCCCCTGGGGGTACGGTGTACAACCTCGGGCTTGCAATCGCAGAGGCAGGCGCGGAATCTGAATTTGATATCAGGGTCACGCCATTCACAAGCACAACACAAGCAATTCCCGTTGTTGCAAGTGGTCAGGTGACTTTTGGACTGGCCAACGCCTACGAGCTTGCAATGGCAGACACTGGCACAGTCTCTTTTGAAGGCTCTCCGATTGATGGCCTGCGCATTGTTTCAGCCCTTTATCCCATGCGGATGGGTCTGATGGTGCGTGCAGACAGCGACATTTATTCGCTTGCAGACATGACAGGGCGCAATGTTCCTTCTGGCTTCGGCTCCACCGCAACAGGTGAACTGCTGATCGGCGCGATGCTGGCATCAGGTGGCCTATCCTATGAAGACGTCAATCAAATCAATGTTGCGAGTTTTGGTGATATGGCGGCTGCCTTTGAGGCAGGACGCACGGACGCCATGATTGGTGTGCTTGGATCCGGTCGTGACGCGCGAATTGCAGAAAACGTGGGTGGGGTGCGCATTCTTGGTTTGGGCAACGACGCTGAGGCAGAAACACGCGTACAGGAGTTTGTACCTGTTGCACGGATCGATCCGGTCTTGGCGTCGTCCAACATACTTGGCGTGTCAGATGACAGCTATGCGCTCACCTATGATTACTACATTTATACGTCAGAGCAGACACCTGACGAGGTTGTGGCGAAGGCTTTGAACGCCCTTATGTCAGGAAAGGATGTTATTGCTCTCACAGTCCGCGCTTTTGCTGATTACAGCGTTGATACGGCCCAGCGTGACATTGGAATTCCCTTTCATCCGGCAGCTTTGGACTCCTTCAGCAAATAGGACACAAGGCAGTTGCTGACCCTGATAAGGAACACCCTGGGGATATTGGTCGCTTTGCTTCCTGTTCTCTGGGCGATCGAATGGCTGGCAGGCGTTCGATCCATGTTCCTTTTGGACCAATTTGTCGTCGTTGAGTTTGGTCTCGCAACTGCACTCGTGTTTTTGTCGCCGCGCGGACGCCCCGTCCGTTCTTATGACTACATTCTGGCAGCCCTGGCGTTGGTCGTTGCGGTGTTCTCAGCCGTGAGTATGGAAAAACTCGTCTTGCTGATGTTCAGCGGAGATGCGCAAGTCATCTTGTTGGCTGGTACGCTGGTTGGGCTGAGCTTGCTTGCGTGCTATCGCGTGACGGGCGCAATGATGACCGCTTTTGTATCCGCGGTTCTGGTTTTCGGCGCTCTGGCGCGCTACCTGCCACAACCGATCAGTGCGCCGCCATTCTCGCTTGGTACGTATACTGTCTACATCGCATACGGCGGAGATGCGATTGTAGGTCAGGCGCTACGCATCGTTTCTGTTGTGGTAGTCGTCTTCATCGTTTTTGGTAAAATGTTCGAATTGATGGGCGGCACGCGGTTCTTCGAACATCTTGCACAGAGGATTTCCGCGAATGGGGCAGGAAGCGCAGTTAAAGTGGCGGCCGTTGCCTCGGGCCTATTTGGCTCTATCAGTGGGAGCACGACAGCAAATGTTGTCACGTCGGGGAATTTTTCGATTCCTATGATGCGAAAAATAGGTCTTCCAGCACATCAGGCCGCGGCTATCGAAGCGGTCGCATCAACGGGTGGACAGATCCTTCCGCCCGTTATGGGGATCGCGGCATTCCTGATGGTCGAAATCGCGGGCATACCCTACCGCGATATCATAATCGCTGCAGCCCTGCCCGGCCTGTTGTATTTCGTTGCACTCTTTTTCCAGATTGACGGCTTCTCGCGTCGATTGAACCTCATTGGTTTCAAAGTGGAGCCGATGCCGCTGCGCCAAACTCTGATCGAAGCTCTTTTTACGTTGGTTCCGATATTATTGATTATCTTCGCGGTGATCACGATGCCCTACGCACCCAACACCGGAGCAGTGTTGGCATCGGGTGCATGCATAGTACTGGCTTTCGGGCGTACAGGCTTTCGGAAAACACTGCGGGAGCTTTTCTACAAGCTTGTCGAAGCTGGGGATGTGGCGGCGCGTATCGTAGCAACAAGCGCTGTCATTGGAATTTTGCTTGGTGTGGTCAGCTATAGCGGTCTCGGGGTTGCCGCAGCGGTGGGTATTGAGGCCCTGGCCGAGAGCAACCTGGCCCTTGCGCTGTTGGCGGCGGGTGTTGCGTCCTACGTGCTTGGTATTGGACTGGCGACGACAGCGGTTTATGCGGTTGTCGGAACGCTTATTGCACCTAGCTTGGTTAACCTCGGCCTTGCGCCGATTGCCGCGCATCTTTTCGTGTTCTACTGCGCTATGTTATCCATGATTACGCCGCCGGTCGCTATCGCATGCCTTGCCGCAAGTGGACTCGCGAATGCATCTTTCTGGAGAACCAGCCTTCAGGCAATGCGCTTCGGTTGGACCCTTTTTTTCCTGCCGTTTCTTTTTGTCGTCAATCCGGCGCTCTTGATGATCGGGACCCTACCTGAGATCTTGATCACGTCGGTGACTTGCCTGATCGGGATCGCCGCGCTTTCGCGGACAATTGGCGAATTTCCCTGTCCTTCAAGTAATCTGCCCCGAGCAGGGCTTTATATCGCGCTTAGCATCATCGCACTGATGCCGGTTGCGCCACCCACCGTACGTCTGTTGGCGGCCACGGGGCTTATATTGCTAAGTGTGCGCGACCGAAAAGAGGCGAAGCGAACGCTCTCCCTGACTGTGACGGAAGTATAATGACTGAACACAACTCTGATTTTGCGATAGATGGTGCCGTATCAAGGGATGAACTTGGGCTGCCGAATGAATACGCGCCCCCAGAGACAGATATCCAGCAACGCATCACCACGGCGTTCTCTACGTTTCTGAAAGTCTGCCCAGTCGGCCTCGATGATGATTTCTATGATTTGGGCGGGGATTCACTTCAGGGTGAGCAAATCAGCTTGGCCGTTGAAGAAATCTTGGGACGGGAATTTCAGATTTCATCGCTCTTTTATACGGGAACACCGCGCAAGATTGCGGCAACAGCAGAGACCACAGAGAGCGCCGCACCAGTCAAAACAAAACCCATTCTTTTTATTGTGCACGGGAAGCGCGGCTACACGATGCCGCGCAAAGAATTCCTAGACGGTTTAGATAAGTTCTGTTCGATTGAAATGTTTGAAATGCCCGGAATACGTGGCACCGGGGTACCGCCGACATCGCTCCAAGCGATTGCGAAAGCGTATTGTGACCGCATCGAAACGCTCCAGCCGGAGGGGGAAATCTATCTATCAGCTTTCTGCGTGGGTGGGCTGATTGCGCTGGATATGGTGCGGCAACTGAACGAACGTGGACGCGAATTGCGCGGGGTCGTTCTTGTTGATCCCAACGTCTCGAGGGGGCTTCGCACAGTGTATGAGAACTATCAAAAGGCAACCACTTTGACGGAACGACTGTCCGCACGCCTTTTTGCCTTCGGCACCACGGGTCGCTGGTCTGAGAACAAGCCTTTTCTGCAGGATTTTTTCCGATGGGTTCATATGAAACGCATGCTTGCAGACGAGGAACGGCACCTGAAAACCACAAGTCGAAAGACACAGTATGCGACGCAAAAGTTGGATCCCAAAGCGCAGGCTTGGCTGTTCGCATCCTATCGTTATGCGACTTTTGTGCCGGTCGACAATCCGATCACAATTATTGCCTCTGCTGATCGCATGACTTTCTTTAATGATCCAAAGGGATTTTGGAAGTATGTCGCCCCTCACTCGAAAGCAACTGATGTTGCGTCTACACACCGCGACGTTTTCCAAGCGGAAAGCGATCGGACAGTCGCGATAATAAGACAGACGTTATTTTCGGACGCGCAAGTATCGTAATATTTGACTATCAGGCGGAAAACACCATGGATGCATCGATCCACAGCACGATCAGTGACCTCTTTTGCGGAACAGCACGCCGCTACGGCAATCGCATTGCACTGATCGAGGGCGATAAACAACTCAGCTACCGTGATCTGGCGGATCATTCAGCGCAAGTTGCGCATCAATTTGCAGCGCGTGGGATCAAAGCCGGCGATCATGTTGGCGTGGCGTTGCGGCACAGCATATCTTCGTTTACCTCCATGTTGGCCATATGGATGTTGAACGCCGTTGCCGTTCCGATTGATTTTCGCATTCGCCCTTCGGAACGTGAAAAACTGGCAGAGGAATTTGACCTTGCTGTAATCGTACAGGATGGACCAGCGGTTAATGTCAGTTATCGGGTCATTGCATGGAACAGAGATTTCGAAACAGAGGTAGCGCAGCAGCCGATCGCGCCGCCGGACGGGTACTGCGGCTATGCACACCCGGCGACGATATCCCTGACGTCTGGTACAACCGGACGACCGATCGGTTTCGTGCAAAGCCATAAAGCACTTGTGTTACGCATGATGGGCTATTCGCAAGAATGTGACTATCCTGTTGATGGTCGCGCATTGATGACATTCCCCCTGTCGTTTTCGGCGTCGCGCAACCACACACTGGGGCAACTGCTGCGCGGGAATACGATCTACTTTCATCCGCCAACGTTTGGCGCAAAGGAGATTTCCGAACGTCTTATCGACTTAAAGATTACCTTCGCTTTCGTGGTTCCAGCAATGGTTCAGGATCTCCTCGAACTTGCCGGTGATCGCGAAACGCCCATGTTTCCTGATCTACAGCTACTCTACACAGGTGGCGCAGGCATGTTGCCAGAACAAAAGATCGCGGCGCAAAAGCGCCTTTCCAGCGGGTTTCTCCACTGCTTTTCGTCAAGCCTTTCCGGCACAGTCTCGACCCTGGTGGGAGAAGATGTGTTGACGCACGCCGATACGGAAGGTCGCGTATTGGGGTCGGTGCGGGTGCAAATTGTTGACGAATACGGAAATGAATTGCCTGACAATCAGGTTGGCATGGTGCGGTGCCGCAGCCAGACCTCTGCGGAGACCGTCTATAAAGAGGCCAGCCGCGCCACCGGTGACAGGATTGTTGACGGCTGGGGCTATACAGGCGATCTGGGTAGGATCGACGGTGACGGTTTCCTGACACTTGTCGGGCGAAGCGCTGATGTGATTTTGCGCAGCGGTATCAATATTTATCCAGCTGAAATCGAAGTTGCCATAACGTCAATCGACGGCGTAGCAAGTTGCGCAGCCGTAGGTTTTCCTGATCCGGCGCTCGGTGAAGACATCGCCGTATTTATTGTCGCTGACC
>CAYZKE010000246.1:4133-5581 GCA_964478505.1 uncultured Loktanella sp. | reverse complement strand
CAATCCGTCACGCCGTTGTTCTGACCAAAACAAGCGCAGCTGTGAAAAGCCGCGTTCAAAAGGAGCTGGAACTACAGCTGCGCGGGGCAGGGATCGACGTGATCGAACCATCCCTCGTCGCGCGCGCGGCGTTTTCAGAAATCTTCGCTTATGGCGGTGATCTGACCGCGATGATGAAAGACCCTGACATGGTAACTGGCGGCAAGGTCGATAAGGCTGTCGCGAATGCCAAAAACTTTACGGAGGCTGTCTATGAGCGACTTAAATAGGCTTGCAGGGCTGAAGGCCCGACCAAAAAACACCACGGTTGCTGAGGTCCGCCGCGTCGATGTGGTTGGAGAGGCGAGGGGGGTCCTTGATCGAACCCCACGTAAGAAACCAGGGCGTAAACCAAGCCCTCGCACCTATCAGCTCCACCCGAAAGTTTTCCCTGAAGTCGGGGAAGCGATTGCCGCTGAGGCAGAGCGCCTTGGCATCACGCAGGGCCAGCTAATAGAGATGATGTGGGAAGAATATCAAAAGCTTGCGCGCTAACCTTCGGACCATTCAGTAATGGAACCGCAGTTGCGCAATCTCTAGGCTTTGGCTGTCGCCAGTACCACTGACCCGGTAGACCATGCGATCTTGCTGAGAAATGCGCCTTGACCACCAGCCGGTTAAATCGCCCTTCAAAGGTTCCGGCTTGCCGGTTCCTTTGAAGGGGGTCCGCTTACACTGCTTGATTAGTTCGTTAATCCGGTCGCGTATCTTATCGTTGGTGTTGACCCAGTATTGATAGTCTTCCCAGGCCTGATCGGAAAAAACCAGCTTCACTCGGTCAGCTCACGCTCTTCGCCAGTTCCAGCATCGAGTTGCGCGATTGACGCGCGCAAGCGGGATGCGTTTTTCGGTGTGGACAAGAGGTGCAACGTCTCGTTGACGGCGTTCCAAGTGTCCAAGGACACGACCACAACGGACTCACCCTTCTTGCGCGTCACGACAACTTCCTGCTTGTCGTGGATCGCTCGATCCATGACGCCCTTCAGTTGAGCTCGTGCGTCTGAGTAGGTCATAACATCCATGTCGACTCTCCTTGTTGTCGCTGCCTTATATGTACAATATTGAGTACAAGTAAAGAGGTCACACCAAACAAAGGGCCACATTGACGCGAAGCTCATGCGCTTGATGCAAGCTTTTGGTTGATAGCTTGGGCTTTGTTGCACAAATGGCGTGAGGGGTGAGCTACTCCCCATTTGTTGGACAGGATCTGGCGTAAATTAAGCTACTCTTTGCACCTGCTGATCGGGTTGTCTTGTTTCTTTTCGCTGCCAGTAGATCACAGCAGGTGGTTTGCCGCCAACAGGCAAGCGGGGGCGTCAACCCGAGTTCAGCGACGCAGCGATCCAAGTTTGTCTGACGATGAAGGTACTGTTCGGCATGCCCTTGCGGCAAACAACAGGCTTCGTCGA
>CAYZKE010000246.1:3753-4123 GCA_964478505.1 uncultured Loktanella sp. | reverse complement strand
GCTGAGCGTCGCCATCCCATACCGCGGTGGAACCGGGCCGCTGCATCTGCTGATTGATGCGACCGGGATCAAGGCTGAGGGCGAAGGTGAGTGGAACGCTCGCAAGCATGGCGGAAGCAAAAAGCGCCTGTGGCGCAAGCTTCACCTCGGGTTGGACGAAGAAACACTGGAGATCCGCGCGGTCGGCGTCACCACAAGCAACGTCGGCGATGCGCCTATGCTGCCCGACCTGCTGGAACAAATCCCACCGGATCAAGAGATCGCCAAGGTCACCGCTGATGGGGCCTATGACACGCGCAGATGCCACAACGTGATTGCCGCTCGGGGAGCCGCAGCCATCATCCCTCCCCGGAGGAATGCGCAGCTTTGG
>CAYZKE010000246.1:2015-3743 GCA_964478505.1 uncultured Loktanella sp. | reverse complement strand
CGCCTCAACGGCTCGCGCCCGCCGCGTAAGAATGCCCAACTTTGGAAGCCAACCACGGCGGGAGCTATCGCGCGAAACGAAGCTGTGAGGGCCTGCAAATATCTCGGACGTGCCTTGTGGCGAAAGTTGACCGGGTATCACCGCCGAAGCCGCGCAGAGACGAAGATGCAAAGCGTCAAACTTCTTGGCCAAGGCCTCATGGCCCGGGACTTCGACCGACAGGTCGCTGAGCTCCAAATCCGGATCGCGGTGCTCAACCGCTACACCGCCCTTGGCATACCCGTCACAGAGCCCGTAGGATAAGTCTGTCCGGGGAAAGGGGAGGTGCCCTCAGAACACGATTTGTGCAACAAAGCCGCCACGATATGCTAATGTGGGATATCGCTGGAAATATCCCCGCCAACAACACGCGGATCATCGCTGCCAGGCGCACTAGGGTCAGGACCCATAAATCGGCTTGATGCTGACTCATTGCTATGATTCAGGACCCCCAAATATTTGGGGGTATGATGAGCAATCTGTATTGGCTGAGTGAGGAACAAATGGGACGGCTTAAACCGTACTTCCCCAAGAGCCGAGGTAAGCCGCGGGTAGACGACCGGCGCGTGTTGAGCGGAATTATCTTCATTAATCGCAATGGTTTACGTTGGAGTGATGCTCCCGCGGAATATGGTCCGCCCAAGACATTGTATAACCGTTGGAAGCGATGGAGTGACATGGGTGTGTTCGCGCGGATCATGACGGGATTGGCGGCAGAGGCACCCGACAATAAGACCATCTCAATTGATGCGACTTATCTCAAAGCGCACCGCACAGCCTCAAGCCTGGGGCTCAAAAAGGGGGGCGCGGACGTCTGATCGGGCAGACCAAGGGTGGTATGAACACCAAGTTGCATGCCGTCACGGATACCAGCGGTCGCCCAATCCAGTTCTTTATTACTGCGGGTCAGGTTAGTGATTACACCGGCGCTGCAGCTTTGTTGAGCTGTCTGCCAGATGCTGAATGGCTGCTCGCCGACCGCGGCTATGACGCCGATTGGTTCAGAGAGGCCTTAATAGACAGGGGTATCACTCCATGTATCCCAGGCCGCAAGTCACGCAGCAAAACCATCAAATACGACAAGCGTCGCTACAAACGTCGCAATCGGATTGAGAGAATGTTCGGCCGCCTCAAAGATTGGAGACGCATCTCAACGCGCTATGACAGGTGCCCAAAGGTATTCCTTTCGGCTATCGCACTCGCCGCAACCGTCATATTCTGGTTATGAGTCTGGAACCTAGGAATGCAATTTTTGTCAATGATTTATCCAGTATTTCTAAAGTGTGTCCTGCGGAGTTTTTCCTGCAAAGAACGCGTCAAGATTGTCCAGCGCACGGAAACCCATTGCATCACGTGTCTGCCTCGTCGCACTGCCGATATGTGGCAGCATGAAGACATTGTCGTACGAGGCGAATGCGGGATTGCCCCCCGGCTCGACTTTAAAGCAATCCAGCCCCGCCGCAGCCACATGACCGGTATCAAGTGCGGCCATTAAGGCGTTTTCGTCGACCAAGGCGCCTCGCGCCGTGTTCACAACAACAGCGCCATGGGGCAACAGTGAGAAACGCTCTGCATTCATCAGATCGGTTGTCTCCGGCGTAGCTGGGCAATGAAGCGATAGAAAATCTGCGTGCCCCAGCAGTGACTCGACCGTGTCGTGATAAACCGCGCCTTGCGCTTGATCGTCAG
>CAYZKE010000246.1:0-1953 GCA_964478505.1 uncultured Loktanella sp. | reverse complement strand
CACCATGAATGCCGGAGACCAGCTGTCCCAGCTGCCTGTACGTACGATCCGATCACCAGCGACTGCGTGACGGGCGGCACCCAGCATCAACAACATCGCCAGTTCCGCCGTTGCATCCGACAGGACATCGGGCGTGTTCGTAACAACGATCCCGCGCCCTTTCAGTGCAGCCAAATCACAGTGATCCACACCGACGGAATGGTTCGCAACAATCTGAAGCCGATCGGAAAATTGCGAGACGACGTCAGCACTGAAATGCTCAGAGTGACATGGAATAATTGCGTCAAAATCGGCGCTTGCCGCAATGAGATCCGCAGCGGTTCCGGGAGTATCGTCATGATTGATGACCACGTCATAATCGCGCGCGGCTCGTTCCAGAGTTGCGTCAGAAAGGCGGCGGGTAATCCAAAGGCGTTTCTTGCTCATTTCTTGCGAACACATTCGTCCCAGAAGTCATAGACCGCCATGCCGCAAACCATGATCGCAATAATCATGAACGGCAAGCCACCCGTGAAACCAGCAAAACCGCTCGAGATGCTTTGAGACAAACCGCCAATAAAAATGCACAGGAATGAGGTGCCTATTAGCCCGGCAATCAGTTTGACCGTGTATGACATTTCTGGTTCCTTTCTAATCTACTGTTTCAGCAAGATATTTCTGAAGCCATCGCGCTGTGCGCAAAAGGCGGTCGTCTTTTTCTGCGGGGCCGATCAACTGCACACCAATGGGCAATCCATTTTCTCCCACCAGAATGGGCAGTGTAACACAGGGCAGACCCGCTAAAGTCCACAGGGTACAGAAAATCGGATCGCCCGTGCCCTCACTAAACATTGGCGCCTCGCCCGCTGCGGACGGCGCGATGATGGCATCATAGTCGACAAAGAAATTAGCAAAAAATGCTTCGGCTGACGCTTTGACGGCCAACGCATCTTCATACTCAGTCTGAGTGATCTTGCGCGCGCGCGTGATGATCGTTTTGAGTGTATCGCTAATCTGGTCCCATTTTTGATCGAACACCTCAGCCTGATGTTGCGCGATTTCGTATTCGTGGATGCGGGCTTGTACTGTGACAAGGTCGGCCAACGTGTCAGCCGGTTGCATCCGCGTAACTTGTGGGCCAAGGATTTCCAGAACGGCCTCGATCCCGTCGCGGGCGTCAGCGGACAGCCTATCGTTGAACGGGAGATCGAACCACGCGAAATCGGGTGTCACTGGCGCATCCGCCTGTGCACCGGACAACATGTTGGGCCGCGGTCGGGCGAGGCTGACGGTATCGTACTGATCATAGCATCCAAGTACATCTGTCAAAAGTGCGACATCAGCGAGGCTGCGGCCAAAGCAGCCGACTTGATCAAGAGAGACTGACGTTTGAAGGACACCGCTGCGCGAAATCACGCCCCGCGTCGGCTTGAACCCGAAGGTCCCGCAAAATGACGCTGGCCGGATGACGGATCCATTGGTCTGCGTTCCGACCGCTAACGGTACATGGAAAGCCGCAACAGCGGCGGCTGATCCGCTTGATGACCCTCCGGGGCTGTGATCCGGATTGTGCGGATTGCGGGTCTCATTGGCATGAACAAAGGCCAGTTCCGTAGTGACGGTCTTGCCCAAGATAATCGCGCCCGCCTCGCGCAGTCGCTCTACCAGGCGCGCGACATAATCCGTCTGGCGACCAGCAAAAATTGGAGTCCCGCGCTGGGTGGGCATTTTGGCCGTATCGATGATATCTTTAAGCCCGACCGGAATGCCATGCAACGCACCTGTGGCAAGGCCTGCCTTGCGGATCCGGTCACATTCCTCTGCTTGCGCCAACGCCACGTTGCCATCCAGAAATGCCCACGCCCTGATCCCGTCATCCGTCGCCTTGATCTGTCCGAGACAGGACTTCACGAGTTCGACTGAGCTCAGCCGACCAGAGGCGAAGGCGGCCAGCGCCTCGGATGCAGTCAGTTT
>CAYZKE010000245.1:0-5600 GCA_964478505.1 uncultured Loktanella sp. | reverse complement strand
CGGTGTCGATTTTGCAGATAAAATGCTGGAGAAGGCAAAGAAAAATGCACAGACAATCGGATATCAAAATGTTGAATTTTTAAAAGGGGATATTGATCAATTGCCCATTGAAAATGAAACCATAGATGTAGTTGTGAGCAATTGTGTGTTGAACCTGGTGCCGGATAAGGCAAAAGCATTCGCGGAAATCCATCGTGTATTAAAACCAGGTGGTCATTTCTCTGTTTCAGACATAGTCATCTCAGGCACATTACCGGAAAAACTATTAAAGGAAGCGGAAATGTATGCAGGATGCGTTGCTGGTGCCATTGCTAACACAGCTTATATAGGCATCATTAAATCGCAGGGATTTACCGAAATTAAAGTTCCAAAAGTGAAAGAAATCCATATTCCGAATGAAACACTGGAAAAATATTTGGATGCAAAAGAATTAGAAAACTACAGAAACAGCGATATCGGTATCTTCAGCATGACAGTGTCTCCGCAAATCTGGTTATCCTCGGCCGGTCAAAGCAGCTGTGTTGGCCAGCAGAAAATCGCGGACCGATTGCGGTTTTTGCCCGGTTAACGCCTCAACGTCGCTGGTAGCGACATCTAGGTACCCTTCGGCGATGGCCACGTCGAAGGACGAAAACACATCCGCCATGAATTCGGGCAGGCCATTCCCGACCATTGCGGACACCAGGGCGTCACGGGTGATCGGGACATAAGGGATTTCTTTCCCCGCAATCTCGGACAGGGTCGCGGCGATCTCGGTTTGCGCGACGGTTTCGGGCCCTGTGACGTCGCGGACTGTCGACCCGGTCTCGTCCAGAAGGGCGGCGGCGGCGGCCCGCGCGCAATCGGCGCGTGTCACATAGCCCGCCTTGCCTTCGCCCGCCGCGGCATAGAGCGCGCCCGCGCCGAGAGCCTGCTGCCCGTTCATCAGCAAGAGATCGGCATAGAGGCAGTTCCGCAGAATTGTATGAGGGATGCCGGTCTCGGTGATCAAGGCTTCGGTCTCGCCGTGATCTGCCGCAAATCCGATCGGGTTGTTCTCGTCCGGGTTGGTCAGAGAGGTATAGACGATGTGCGACACACCTGCCTTCTTGGCGGCAGAGAGGGCGTTGCCATGCGCGGCGAGCCGTTTGCCCGGCTCGAGATCGTCGGTCGAGATGATCAGCAGCCGACCGCCGCCCTCCAAGGCCGCGCCGAGCGTGGCCGGGTCATTGAAATCACCGGCCCTGACGTCGATCCCCCGATCCCGCAGAGTGGTGAGCTTGTCCGGTGTGCGGGTGATTGCGACGATGGGTGCGGCCCCGCGCGCCAGCAGATTTTCGATGACCTGACTGCCGAGTTGACCGGATGCGCCGGTCACGATGAAGGGGCCGTTGATTGCCTTGGACATGTTGTGTGCTCCTCTCCAGGGGTTCTTTTCAGCCGAAGCGAAAGGCGCTTTCGACCGCGCCCATCACATGATCATCAAATATCTTGATCCCGCGGTCCGCGCCTGCAGCCCCGGCCGCGACATGCAGCGGGATGAAGTGTTCCTCGCGCGGATGCGCGGCGCGGGCTCCCGGCGCCTGCGCCCAGTTCGCCAGCATCGCGTCGCGGCGGGCAGTATCGTCGAGTGTGACCGCATCGCTCAACCAGCAGTCAAAATCCGTTCCGGCGATGGTGCCCGACCGGCCGCTATGCATCGAACGCATCATTACGGCCATGTTGTGGTAGGTATTGCCCGATCCGATGATTAGAACGCCTTCGTCGCGCAGGGGCGCCAGTGCCCAGCCGGCCGCCAGATGCGAACTCGGGTCGAGATCGGCGCGCAGACTGAGCTGGACGGTGGGAACATCGGCCTCTGGAAAAGCCATCTTCAGCGGCACGAAGACGCCGTGATCGAAGCCGCGTGCGGAATCGGCCCCGGTCTCAAATCCCGCGCCCTCCAAGAGCTTACCCACACGGGCGGCCAGGGCGGGATCACCCGGTGCCGGCCAGGTCAGCTGATAGGTGTGCGGCGGAAAGCCGTTATAGTCGAACAGCAAAGGCGGCGCGGCGTTGGATTGAACGGTAAACTCACGCTCCTCCCAGTGACCCGAAATCACCAGCAGCGCTTTCGGCTTCGCCGGAAGGCTGGCTGGTAGGGTCCCCAGAAACGCGCGGTGCCTGTCCCAGGTATCAGGCGGGTCCCATTCCATGAAAAAGCACGGCCCCCCCCCGTGAGGAATGAAAAGAGTTGGCATGCGAGTCATGTCTGTCTGTCCCTTTGGATTTGCAGGCCACCTTCGGGTGCCGTTCGACAACTGCGGAATAGTTGATTTATGGCGCATATTAAAGTAGGTACCGAAAAGTAACTAACATTCAGAAGTGTGAACCCCGATGCCAAAGACCCCACCACAGTGCCCGATGGACTCGATCCTGCGTCTGCTCATGGGACCGTGGACGACCTATATCATCTGGGTACTGAGCGATCAGGGGCCGCAAAGATTCGGTGCGCTGAAACGTGCCGTGCCGGGAATATCGACCCGCATGCTGACCGAACGCCTGCGGATGCTTCAGAGCGCCGGAGTTATCTGGCGGGAACAGGAGGAGACAATTCCGCCCGCAGTCACCTATGGCTTGACGTCGCGTGGTAACGACCTGCGAGGCGTTCTGGACACACTGGGACATATCGCGGAACGATGGAAGGATGAGGGTGTCTTTGCAGACGATGAATTGGGGGCTGTTTGAATGCGCCAACTCGGCAAATTCGCGAGTGCGCAAGCTCTGAAGAAGGCAAGACATGTGACACAACGCGTTAGATATCACGTTTTGGCATTAGGTGATTGGCATGAGGCAAAGTAAAATTGCCGATGTGCTGAGCGGCGCCAAGACGGTCTTTTTGAGGTTGGGCTTCGATGGAGCAAGCGTCGACGCGATTGCCGAGGAAGCCAAAGTGTCCAAGGCGACGCTTTACGCCCATTCTCCAAACAAGAACGCGCTCTTTTTGAGTGTTGTGCAGGCTGAATGTGATAGGCTTTCGGCTGAGATTTCCCGGCCGCTTTCAGGCGGCGATTTACCGCGAGCCGTCCTTGAGGAACTCTCACTGCGCATGATTAGACTGGTCTTGGATGATGACTACATCCGTCTTTTACGGACCTGCATCGGCGCGGTTGCGGTCCTGCCCGAGGCAGGCGAAATATATATGGAAGCGGGACCCAGGCGGGCCACCAGAATTGTCGGGCAGGTCCTTCAAGGTCTCCATGAGGCGGGATCATTGAAGGTGCTCGACGCTCAAGGCGCCGCCAGCGAGTTTATTCATCTTTCCGTCTCTGGCATCATCATGCCTAGACTGCTCTCGGTCGACTCGCCGATCAAGGCGTCAGAGCAATCCAAAAGGGCGGTTGACGCGTTTCTTGAGATCTACTCAGCGATTAATACCTAGCAGAAGGAATTGAACCGCCCGGTTCCACTTGGTTTTGCAAATACCGAGGGGCCCAAATTCAGAGCTGATTTGCCCATAAGCTTGACGCTGATACTGCCCTGCACTAGCTCCCTCCTAGTCTTAACCAACCGGACGGTATAGTTGTGAACCATGGAAGGCAGTCAACAGTGTCCAATAACGCATCTCCGAGAATTCTCGAGGCGGCGCGGGCGATCGCTGCGCGTGAGGGAGCGGGGAAGATAACGATCGAGGCGGTCGCGAAAGAAGCAGGCCTCAGCAAGGGCGGAGTGCTCTACAATTTTCCTACCAAGAAAGCTTTGCTTTCCGGCCTGTTGGATCAGATGCTAGAAGCGCACCGGGAGTTATTGTCAGAAGTCCCCGAGTGTCACCCAGCACGCACCTTAAGTGGACATCTGGATACGGTTATACAGCCAAACGGCGTGGATGATGACCTATCCATGGCAATACTCGCGACGGCTGCAACTGATCCACGTTTGCTTGATCCACTGCGGACAGAACTGGCTTGTGACCTTGAGCGTATCCTGACCGACACGCAAGACGCTCCTGCTGCCATGATTGCGGTCTTGGCAATTCAGGGACTGCGGTTCCAAAGACTGCTGAACCTTCCGGACGGCGGTGCGGACATCAGAGAGCGCGCCATCGAACGATTGAGGATAATGATCAATGAACTTTAGTGAAAATAATCGAAGCTGGAAACGGATCGCCTCAGTCATCGTGCTGGCAGTCGTGGTAGCCGTGGCGGTGCCGCTCTTTTCGGGATCGCTGAATGATGTGCTCGCACAGACGGAAATGGATGCTGACGAAACCGAAACCGCAACAAGAGAGATACCTGTAGATGATCAGCCGATCACGGTCGAGGTGACCCCTGCGGTCAGTCGCGTGATCGATCAATCGCGTGCCGTTGCCGGTCGTGTCGAACCTGCCCGCACAGTAGACATTGCGTTTCAGGTCCCCGGACAGATCTTTTCTCTGGATGTCGAGGCGGGGGACAGGATCCTAGCGGGCGACGTGATTGCGGAACTCGACAAAGCTGATTTTGAACTCGCGGTTGATCGGGCACAGGCCTCATATGACCTCGCGAATTCCGAGCTTGAGCGTGCAGAAAGCCTTGCCGAGCGGGGGGTGGCAGCCGATGCACGTCTCGAAACGGCGCGCGCTCAATTCTCGCAGGCAAACGTCGCCCTTCGCGAGGCCAAAAGACGCCTGTCGCAGACCCGGATCGTCGCACCATTTGATGCAATTGTGGCGCGCAGCTTCGTTGAGGAGTACGTCAACGTCACTTCGGCGGCCCCGGTTGCCCGCCTTCAAGATGTGAGCGAAATGCGCATAATGATCTCCTTGCCCGAAGAACTTGCAGCTGTTGCCCGGTCATCGCCCGACGCCTTTGATATCGTTGCAAACTTCCCCGCGGTGCCGGGATATACCGCGCCGCTCGTCCTTCGTTCTTTTGCGACCGACGCCAATATGACCGCACAGACCTACGACGTGGAATTTGCCATCACCGGCGATATTGATCAGCGGCTTTTGCCGGGCATGACGGCTGACGTGCGCATATCGACCACATCCGAGGAAAGTCCTGCCCAATCCGTCATTGTGCCGGTGTCCGCAGTAGACACGACAAGCCGAACAGAACCATCCATTTGGGTGTATGAAGAGGCGTCTGGACAAGTCGCGCGGCGCACGGTCCGACTGGGGCTTCCGGTGGACAACGAGATTGTGGTTCTGGAAGGCTTGCAAGGCAACGAGATGGTGGTCTCAGGTGGCTGGTGGCGGCTGCGCGACAATCAGTCAGTGACGATTTCAGGCCTCTGATAGCACATTTACAAGACGGTGACGGTTCATGGCACTCAGTATCTCAAGAGCAACGATCAAACGCCCCGTGGCGGCCTGGCTTGCCATTATCTTCTGCCTTGTCGGCGGATATTGGGGCTTGAATACGGTGGGTCGTCTTGAAGACCCCAGCTTCACGCTCAAAACAGCGCTTGTATTCGTGCCCTATCCCGGCGCCACGGCCGTGGAGGTTGAAGAAGAAGTTGCCGACGTAGTCGAGAATGCGTTGCAGCAGATGAAACAGCTTGATCGGGTGGAATCGAAATCCATGCCCGGCATGGCGCAGATCACCGTTGAGATCGAACAAACCTTCGGGGCCGAAGAGATACCGCAAGTCTGGGATGAAATG
>CAYZKE010000244.1:0-5601 GCA_964478505.1 uncultured Loktanella sp. | reverse complement strand
GACGGCAGCGAAGGCGCGGTTGATGGTGGCGTCGTCGGGTTCTTCTCGCTCGAGATGAGTGCCGAACAGCTTGCAGGGCGTATCTTGGCGGAAGCCTCCGAGATATCATCGCATAAAATCCGGCAAGGTGACATGACCGAGGGCGAATTTCGCCGCTTCGTGGATGCCGCCAAAGAGCTTGAATCCTGTCCTTTGTTTATCGACGACACCGCCGCGATCCCGATTTCGCAACTGGCGGCACGCGCGCGGCGGCTCAAGCGGACACACGGGCTCGACCTGTTGATCGTTGACTACTTGCAGCTCGTGCGCGGCACGTCCGACAACCGTGTGCAAGAAATCGGTGAAATCTCGATGGGCCTCAAAGCCATCGCCAAGGAATTGAACATTCCTGTCATCGCGCTGTCCCAGCTTTCGCGTCAGGTTGAAAGCCGGGAAGATAAACGCCCACAGCTTTCGGACTTGCGCGAATCCGGCTCTATCGAGCAGGATGCGGATGTCGTGATGTTCGTTTACCGTGGTGAATACTATGTCGAGCGTGAGAAACCTGAAGACCACAATATGGAAGCAATCGCAGCCTGGCAGGAAAAAATGTCGAGCCTTCACGGCAAAGCCGAGGTTATTGTGGGCAAACAGCGGCACGGCCCGATTGGAACGGTCGAGCTCTCGTTTACCGCAGAGTTCACGCGGTTCGGCAATTTGGTCAAACCCTGGCAACAAGGGGACGACCAGCAGTTCTAGAAAGGAACGCATTATCAAACGGCTTGTATTTGTATTGGCCCTGTTGGCACCGCCCGCTGCGGCGCAAACTTCGCAAGACTATCTGGTGCGCTTTACCGGATTTCTGGGCGATCTGCGGCTGTTCCAGCCTGACGTACGCGCAGGGCTGTCGGGAGAAACCGACGAGACCGCGCAAGTGGCTATTGCTATGAATGAAGAGGCAACGGCCGCCTTCGCGCTTTTCACCCGCACCCACGTCAATCAGTCCGTCACCTTCACGGTCTGCGGACAATCGTTTGAGAACATCGCCGTTCAGGCCCCCATCGAAACCGGTTTTGCAATCACACAAGCCATGCCGCTGGAACGTGCGCAGGAAATGGTCGATGCGCTGAACGGGTTGGGTGACTGCCCGGAATAACAGGTCTGCGTTCGTAAAACACTTGCCCCACCCGAACGCCCCTGACAAAAGGTCGCCATGAGTACTGGACGCCTGATCATTGACCTTGACGCTGTCGTTGCCAATTGGCGCGCTCTGGATGCAATGACAAATTGCAAAACCGGTGCAGTGGTCAAAGCCAATGGCTATGGGCTGGGGTCGGGGAATGTCGCAAAGGCCCTGTTCAAGGAAGGTGTGCGTCAGTTTTTTGTCGCCGTCGCCGAAGAAGCCGTAGCAATCCGCGAGGAATTAGGCCCGAAGCCCGAAATCTGTGTGTTCTCTGGCCACATGAAGGGCGATACGGGGCTGATCCGCGATCTGGGCCTGACGCCGATGTTGAATTCCGTCGAACAACTGACGCTCCATTTCGAAGCCCTGCCCGGCCATCCTTTCGGCATCCAGCTTGATACCGGCATGAACCGTCTGGGTATGGAATTGCAGGAATGGGCGGCGGTGGCCGAAGTGGCCCTGTCGCAAGAGCCGCGTCTGGTGATGTCGCATCTGGCCTGCGCGGATGAACCCGACCATCCGATGAACCCCTATCAGCTCGACCAGTTCAAAAAGATGACCGACGGGATCACAGCGCCCCGCTCTCTGGCGGCAACGGGGGGTATTCTGCTTGGACCGGAATATCACTTTGATCTGACGCGTCCGGGGATCGGTCTTTACGGCGGCCTGCCTTTTGAGAATGCGACACCCGTGATCGAACTGGATTTGCCCGTCGTACAGGTGCGCGATGTGGCCGAGGGTGAAGTCGTGGGCTATGGCAACGCCTGGCAAGCGGCACGGCCTTCGCGCATTGCGACCGTATCGGGTGGCTATGCGGACGGCATCGCAAGGATCCTGTCCGACAAGGCCACGCTTTATCATGGCGAGACCGCCTGTCCGCTGGTTGGACGGGTATCGATGGACCTGTTGACGATCGACGTCACTGACCTTCCAGAGACGCCCAGTAAGCTGACCGTGATTGGCCCGCAGCAGACAGTGGATGATCTGGCACGCGCCGCAAACACCATCGGGTATGAGGTGCTCACACAGCTTGGTGCGCGCTATAATCGCAAGACTTTCGGCAAATAATCTTGCTTCACAGCACGAGCTTCATTACTTAACCCCTAGTCATAACTAGGATTTATTATGCTGAACATATTGCGCATCGCGAACCTTGCCCTTCTTGTTCTCTTTCCGATTGCTTGGTTTGCGCCACTGATGCGCGCAGGGCTGTTGCCCGTTTTCGGCCTCAGCGAGATCAGTGTCATCTCGGGCATGCAGGCGCTTTGGGAAAGTGATGTTGCGCTGGCATTGCTGGTGACAGCCTTTGCAATGTTCGCGCCCTACCTCAAGACGATCGGCATCGCGCTGGTGCATTTCGACCTGTTGAAAGACAAGACGCTGCCTGTGCTGTCGTGGATCGGCAAGCTGGCGATGGCAGATGTGTTCCTGATTGCACTCTACATCGTGCTGTTCAAAGGCGTCGGCATAGGCAAGATCGAAACAGGTTGGGGGCTTTACCTGTTCACCGCCTGTATTCTGGCTTCAATCATCATCTCGGCACTCACACCACAGGGCAAGGCGCAAGCCTAAGCATCATTGCCAAGGTTCACCTTTTGGTCCAAAAGGTGAACATGGCCAAAGATCTTACCTTTTCCTGCTCTGAATGTGGCGCGTCCTTTCGCAAATGGTCGGGGCAATGCGATGCCTGTCAGGCATGGAACACGATCAGCGAATCCAAGGCCCTGTCCAGCGGCCCCAAAGGCAAGTCACTGGGCGCAATCCGTGGCAAGACAATCGCGCTCACCGATCTGGAGACACAGGAAAAAGAGCCGCCCCGCACCCAAGCTGGCGTTGGAGAGTTGGACCGCGTTCTGGGCGGCGGGTTGGTCAAGGCCTCGGCCCTGCTTGTGGGCGGCGATCCCGGCATCGGCAAATCAACGCTCCTTTTACAGGCTGCTGCAAGGTTTGCCCGTAACGGATTGAAAGTCATCTATATTTCCGGCGAGGAATCAAACGCGCAAGTGCAAATGCGCGCTCGTCGTCTGGGACTAGAGAAAAGCCCTGTCATGCTCGCCTCGGAAACGAACCTGCGCGATATCCTGACGACGCTTGAGGCCGAAAAGCCGGACCTCGCGATCATCGATTCCATCCAGACGATGTGGGCCGACAACGTCGACAGCGCACCGGGCAGCGTCAGCCAGGTGCGTTCATCCGCGCATGAGTTGACCACATTCGCCAAACGCAACGGCATGGCCGTGGTGATGGTGGGGCATGTCACGAAAGACGGCACCATCGCGGGCCCCCGTGTTGTCGAACATATGGTCGATACCGTGCTTTATTTCGAAGGGGAACGTGGCCATCAGTTCCGCATCCTGCGCGCGGTCAAGAACCGTTTCGGCCCCGCTGACGAGATCGGCGTCTTTGAAATGACCGGCAAAGGCTTGGCAGAAGTGAAGAATCCTTCGGCGCTGTTTCTGTCCGAACGTGGCACCCCTGCCCCTGGCTCGGTCGTGTTTGCAGGCATTGAAGGCAGCCGCCCCATGCTCTGCGAGATACAGGCACTTGTGGCACCTTCGCCACACAGCCAACCCCGCCGGTCTGTGGTCGGATGGGACGGCGGACGGCTTGCCATGATCCTTGCCGTGCTCGAATCGCGCTGCGGTGTCCCTTTCACCGGATTGGACGTTTATCTCAATGTAGCAGGGGGTTTGCGCATCTCGGAACCAGGTGCGGACCTCGCTGTTGCCGCCGCCCTTGTGTCTGCGCGCGAAGACGCAGCCCTGCCTTCGGAAGCGGTTATTTTCGGCGAGATCAGTTTGTCGGGCGCACTCCGTCCTGTCGTTCAAACTGAAAATAGATTGAAAGAAGCGCAAAAACTTGGTTTTACAACTGCGATAATACCACAACAGGCCAAGCAGCCCCGCGTGGACGGCATAAGCCTGCGCAATGCGTCAGACTTGGCTGGATTTGTAGAAGAGGTATTTGGCGCAAGATAGCGTCAATCGCAGGAGACGGACCATGGAAGGTTTCACACTTGTCGACGCAGGCGTCGCAATCATTATTTTGGTGTCTGGCGTCTTGGCTTACAGTCGCGGTTTCGTCCGCGAAGCGATGGCGATTGTCGGGTGGATCGGCGCAACCATCGTTGCTTTCATTTTTGCCGATCAGGTCGAACCCCTTGTCCGCCAAATCCCGATCCTGGGCGATTTCATCGGCGACAGCTGTGAATTGGCCATCATCGCCGCGTTTGCAGCCGTGTTTGCTGTGGCACTGGTCGTCGTGTCGATCTTCACGCCGCTCTTTTCCAGCGTGGTTCAGCGGTCTGCTCTGGGCGGTATCGATCAGGGCCTTGGTTTCTTCTTTGGCGTCCTGCGCGGCATCCTGTTGGTTGCGGTCGCATTCTTTGTTTACGACACAATTTTCGCCACCCAGCAGTTCGCCGCAATTGATGACAGCCGCTCGGCTGAGGTGTTCGCCCAACTGACGGGCCAGATCGAACAGCAAAACCCAGAGCAGGCCTTGGGCTGGATCACCGAACAGTACCAGCAGCTGGTCGGAAGCTGTGGCGCACCGGATGCACCGGTTGAGCCAACCGTTCCGACCGAGTAAGGCGCACGAACCAAATACGTCTGAAGGGCCACCGCACTGTCGGTGGCCTTTTTCGTTAGATGTTTTGGAAAGGCTTACCCATCATCACGGTCGGTCGGGCGCGCCTGTGCATCCTCGCGACCTGCTTGCCACGCCTGCTGCGCTGCTTGGTTGATATCTTCATCAAATCGCGTTGGGCGATCAGGGCCGATCTTACGGTAAGCAACGACCAGCATGATTAAGAAAATCACGACAGGGACGAAAAAGTATAAGGCTGTGAGCATTGTCATCTGTCTGAACTATGCGGCGTGGTGCCGATGTCAATATGCATGTCTTTTTGGTGCGCAAGTCCTTGCCGCACACCGGATGATCCTGCACGCAAGCCTTAACAGGAACTGTTTCAGCGGCGATGGCAGCCATGTTTTTAGCGTCTAGGCGATGATCGTTCCGTGACACGCGGCCTTGGACCTACTAAGACAGGGACAACCGCCCATACTCGGATTCGGAGCTGACCTCTTGTCCACACAGATGCCCCCCGCCCATCCTTTCGACGATGATAAGCTACGGGAGGAATGCGGCGTCTTTGGTGTCGTTGGTGTCACTGACGCCTCCAACTTTGTAGCCCTCGGCCTGCACGCCCTGCAACATCGGGGCCAGGAAGCGGGTGGCATCGTCACGCATGCTCCCGAAACAGGGTTCAACCAACAGCGCCGCATGGGGCTGGTGCGTGACAACTTTACGTCGTCTTCCATGATGGAAACCTTACCCGGCACGATCGGCATTGGCCATGTACGCTATTCGACCGCTGGCTCCAAGGGCCAGACCGCGATGCGCGATGTGCAGCCCTTCTTTGGCGAATTTTCCATGGG
>CAYZKE010000243.1:1434-5616 GCA_964478505.1 uncultured Loktanella sp. | reverse complement strand
CAGATGTCGATGCCGCCTATGCCACCGCCCTTGCAGCAGGGGCAACCCCACTCAAAGCACCGGAAAAGGTCTTTTGGGGCGGCTACTCGGGCTACTATGCCGACCCTGACGGTCACGTCTGGGAAGTTGCGCAAAACCCGTTCTGGACCCTGAACGCCGACGGCAGCCTGACATTGGACACCGCATGACAATCTCGGCCTACGAACTCCTGCTCTATGCAGGAGCGCTGATCATCTTGTTCATGACACCCGGTCCCGTATGGGTCGCGCTTCTCGCACGGTCACTGTCGGGCGGGTTTCAGGCGGCATGGCCACTCGCCATTGGTGTGGCCATTGGCGATATCCTCTGGCCGCTGGTCGCGGTGTTGGGAGTGGCATGGCTGGTGTCGGAATTTGCAGGCTTCATGGATGTCCTGAAATACGTTGCTGTCCTTGTCTTTATGCTGATGGGCGCGGCATTGATACGCAACGCTGACCATGCGCTGGATGCCAATAGCAGGCTGATGCGGTCGGGCAGATGGGCCGGGTTTCTGGCCGGTGTCGCCGTCATCGTTGGCAACCCTAAAGCCGCACTGTTCTATATGGGCATCCTGCCCGGTTTCTTTGATCTGAGCAGGGTCACGCCGTTTGACATGGTCGCAATTTGCACGCTGAGTTTCATGGTGCCCTTGGTCGGAAATCTGGTTCTTGCCGCCTTTGTAGACCGTGTGCGCGGTTTGCTGAAATCGCCCGCTGCTGTGCGCCGGATGAACATCATTGCGGGCTGTCTCTTGATCGGTGTCGGTGTGGTTATCGGACTGACCTGACGGGGCCCAGCCACGGTTCCAGATAGGGGACAAGGCGTTGCTGTGTCGCGACGGTGTTGTGCAGGGCGCAGAAATCCAGTGCGATCACCTGAATGACAAAGGCCTGTACGCCTTCGGCTAAAAGCATCGCGTCCACATCGTCGCGCACAACCGTTCCCTGAAGGGCCTTGATCCAGCCCGCATATAATTCGACCTGATGAAGAAAGTTGAGCGATATCAGTTCCGTCGTTTCAATCGCCGCTGCCCCCGAAAACCGCAACACGATGTCAAACACAATGCGGTCCTGTCCCATGAAGTCCATGAGTGGCTGCAATCTTGATGCAAACTCGGGAATGGATGCAGGCGATGGTCCTTTGGCGATCTTGTCGAGGATACGCTCAAGCTCTTGCCCGATCAGCAATGCCATCAGGCGGTCCTTGTCATCGAAATGGGAAAAGAAAGTGCCCTTTGCCACGGCGGCACGCGAAACGACATCTTCGACGCGCAGGCCGGCATAGCCACGTTCATCGATAATCTGCGTGGCAGCATCAATCAGTTTTTGGCGCGTCGCGAGGCGACGCTTCTGGGGGGTGTACGCTTCCATAATAAGCAATTTCGCAGGTTTTGTGACCATGGTCAAATTTATCAATTGACCGCGGTCACTTTTACTGCATATGAAAATGACCATGGTCAATTTAAAGGAATCGACATGTCACAGAAACGCATCCTCGTCCTGAACGGACATCCTGGTGAAACCTCTCTCTCGCGGCACTTTGCGGAACGGTATGTACAATCCGCCGCGCAATCCGGCGCAGATGTCCGCGTTCATCATCTGGCAGAAATGGTTTTTGATATGGACTTTGGTCAGGGAAATTATTCCCAGTTCAAGCCATTGGAACCTGCGCTCGAAACATTCCTGTCTGATCTGGAATGGGCCGAGCATTTCGTGATGATGACGCCGATGTGGTGGGGTGGTCTTCCGGCGAAACTGAAAGGCTTGTTCGATCGCGCATTCTTGCCCAACCGGGCATTCAATACCAAGGTCAAGAAAATGGGTATGCCCACCCCGATGCTGACAGGAAAAACGGCCCGCGTGATCATGACGTCAGACACGCCGCGCTGGTTTGAATGGCTGATTTACCGCAATGCAATCATGCGCCAGCTGGACAAGCAAATCCTTGGCTTTGTGGGCATCAAACCGGTGCACTACACCTATTTCTCAGGTGCCTCCGACGCGACGGCGCCGACGATCCTGAAATGGGGTAACGCAGTCTCGAAACTGGGCCAAAGGGCCGCGTAGGGGGTGTATACGAAAGTCGGCCGAGAACCACAAAATATTGTGCCATTTGCGTGACAAACGCCACCCAAAAGCGTATATTTTGGGCAGAAGAATACAGGATTTCCGACATGGCCAATGAGCCCCAACAACAAGAAGACTACGGCGCAGATTCCATCAAAGTTCTTAAGGGCTTAGAGGCGGTTCGCAAGCGGCCGGGCATGTATATCGGTGATACCGATGATGGGTCCGGCCTGCACCACATGGTTTATGAGGTCGTCGACAACGGCATTGATGAGGCTTTGGCCGGTCATGCCGACCATGTCTATGTGAAAATCAACGCTGATGGATCGGTCACTGTGGGCGACAACGGGCGCGGGATTCCTGTGGGTATCCACGAGGGCGAAGGCGTTTCGGCGGCCGAGGTCATTATGACCCAGCTACATGCGGGCGGCAAATTTGACCAGAACTCCTATAAGGTGTCGGGCGGCCTGCACGGTGTTGGTGTGTCGGTTGTGAATGCGCTTTCGGATTTCCTTGAGCTGCGCATCTGGCGCGATGGCAAAGAACACTACGCACGCTTCGAAGGTGGCTTTACCAAAGAACACCTGCGCGTTGTGGGCGATGCAAACGGACGTAAGGGCACCGAGGTGACGTTCCTTGCCTCGACCGAAACCTTCAGCAACCGTGACTTTGAATTCAGCATTCTGGAAAAGCGTCTGCGCGAACTGGCGTTTCTGAACTCCGGCGTGCGCATCATCCTTGAGGACCTGCGCCCTGCCGAACCGCTCAAAACGGATCTGTTCTATGAGGGCGGCGTCAAGGAATTTGTCAAATACCTCGATCGTTCCAAGACCCCGCTGATGGAAGAACCCATCTACGTGACCGGTGAACGCGATGACATCGGCGTCGAAGTCGCGATGTGGTGGAACGACAGCTACAACGAAATGGTGCTGCCTTTCACGAACAACATCCCGCAGCGTGATGGCGGCACCCATTTGGCCGGTTTCCGTGGCGCGCTCACCCGTGCCATTGCGAAATATGCGACCGAGACGGGGATTTCGAAAAAGGAAAAAGTGTCGCTCACGGGCGATGATGCCCGCGAAGGTCTGACCTGCGTTTTGTCCGTAAAAGTCCCTGATCCAAAGTTTTCCAGCCAGACGAAAGACAAGCTGGTCAGTTCGGAAGTCCGCCCGGCCGTCGAGAATCTGATGGGTGAAAAGCTCAACGAATGGTTCGAAGAGAACCCGCAAATGGCGAAGTCGATCATCTCGAAAATCGTCGAAGCCGCAGCCGCTCGGGAAGCGGCGCGTAAGGCCCGCGAAATCCGGCGCAAATCGGCGATGGACGTGAACTTCAACGCCTCCAAGCTGAAGGACTGCTCGGAAAAAGACCCCTCCAAGACCGAAGTCTTCCTTGTCGAGGGTGACTCGGCCGGCGGTTCAGCCCAGACAGGGCGTGACCGCAGCACACAGGCGATCCTGCCGCTGAAGGGCAAGATCCTGAACGTCGAACGCGCCCGTTTCGACCGCATGCTTGGCAGTCAGGAGATCGGCAACCTTGTCATGGCGCTTGGTACCGGCATTGGCCGCGACGAGTTCAACATCGAAAAGCTGCGCTACCACAAAGTCATCATCATGACTGACGCGGACGTTGACGGCGCACACATCCGTACTTTGCTGCTGACCTTCTTCTTCCGGCAGATGCCGCAACTCATCGAAGGCGGCTATCTCTACATCGCGCAACCCCCGCTATACAAAGTCTCGCGCGGCAGGTCCGAGGTTTACCTCAAAGACCAGCAGGCGATGGATGAATATCTGATCGAGCAGGGCATTGACGGGGCGATGCTCCGCCAAGGCAACGGCGAAGAAATCGCCGGCGCTGATCTGCGCCGTGTCGTGGAAGAGGCGCGCCAACTCAAACGTGTGCTGGAAGCCTTCCCGACGCATTATCCGCGCCACATCCTCGAACAGGCCGCCATCGCCGGCGCCTTTGTCCCCGGTGTTGTGGAAAACGACCTGCAAGGCACCGCCGATCGCGTGGCCGAGCGGCTGAACCTGATCGCGCTGGAATGGGAACGCGGCTGGCAAGGGCGCATTACCCAAGACCACGGTATGCGGCT
>CAYZKE010000243.1:0-1334 GCA_964478505.1 uncultured Loktanella sp. | reverse complement strand
GTAATCTGATAAAGCCCGATCCACTGTGCGGCACCGCGCCCACCGCTTGTCACGCCCAGAACCAAACCAAAAAACAGCGCCACGAATACGATGATAATCAACACGCGCGCCGCATGCGCCAATGCGATCCGGCGCTCGTCTCCGCCTGCGGCGGCACCAAGGATCAGCATCTCGTTGATACCCCCGGGCATCGCGGAATAGAAAGCGGTGACCGGATCATAACGGCCGAGCCTGCGGTAAACGGTATAAGAAATCCCGGCCGCACAAATCAAAAACAGCGGCAACAAAAGCAAAGTGATAAGCCAGCTTCCCAAAAGGCCCAGCACGTCCGCCGACACACCGGACCCCAGCATCACGCCGATCACGGGGATCACATAGGGGCGGAGCTTGTCGGGGCCCGCGATTGGCGCCCGCAGCATCGCGGCCACTGTGTTTGCCACCATCGGCCCAAGCATCCATGGCAAGGGCAAGCCCGCATAATAAGCAGCCAATCCACCGCACAGCCCAATCGTCAGCGCCAGCAACTGCGGCATGAGTGGGTACGAACCGCGCATACCGAGGATCTAGACCCCGCCGATATGGTGCGTGCCGCGCGCCTTGGCCAATTGCATTTGCTTCTGCCGCTCGCGGAACCGGCCCTTATCCGCCTCTGATGTCTCGTGAATGCATTGGTGGCAGGATACGCCCTGCTCGAACGCCGGATTGTCGCGGTCTTCGGGCCGCAGCGGACGACGGCAAGCGTGGCACAGGATATGCGGCCCTTCCGTCAGCCCATGTCCGACGCTCACCCGCGCATCGAAAACGAAACATTCGCCGTCCCATTTGCTTTGCTCTTGGGGGACTTCCTCAAGGTACTTCAGGATGCCGCCCTTCAGGTGATAGACATCTTCGACACCCTGACCCATCAGGTAATTCGTTGATTTTTCGCAGCGAATCCCGCCGGTGCAGAACATCGCAATCCTTTTATTGTGAAAACGGTGCTTGTTCTTTTCCCACCATTCGGGGAATTCGCCAAAACTTTTGGTTTCGGGATCAACAGCGCCTTCAAAGGTCCCGATCGCCACTTCATAATCGTTGCGTGTATCAATCACAGCAACGTCAGGGGCGCTGATCAGATCGTTCCAATCGGCAGGGTCCACGTAGTTGCCGACCCGCGCCACCGGATCGACATCGGGCTGGCCCATTGTCACTATTTCCTTTTTTAGCCGCACTTTCATGCGGTGGAAGGGCGGCGTGGATGCCGTGCTTTCCTTCCATTCCAGACCGTCACAGCCGGGCAGGGCGCGGATATGCGCAAGCACGGCATCAATGCCAGCGCGCGGTCCGGCAATCGT
>CAYZKE010000242.1:0-5643 GCA_964478505.1 uncultured Loktanella sp. | reverse complement strand
ATCGCACCACGGACGGCCATTGATTATCGGCCTCGATTGCAAAGCGTGATGCCCACATCAGTGATGTCCGCGACACCTGTGCCGAAAATCTGGACGATGCAGGGGTCATGCTTGTGCGCGGTGAGGCCACAGTGAACGATGCACATTCTGTCGATGCTGAGGGGACGACATATCGTGCCGATCAGATCATCTTGCCTGTGGCGGATGCCTCGCAGAGATGGACATCCCCGGAGCAGATTTTCTGGGCGACAGTAACAACTTGCTCGGCTGGACCAAGCGACCGTACCGGATCGGGATTATCAGTCGCGGCTAGATCGGATGCGAATTTGCCGCAATCTTTCACACGCTTGGCGCTGATGTGACCTCAGTCCATGACGGGCCGCATCTGATGGATCGTTTTCCCAGAGACCTTGCCCTGCATGTTCAGGACGGGCTGACGGCATCCGGCATTCGTGTGCAAACAGACGATGGCATGACTGCGGTGAAACAGACAGGCACGTCGCTTGGATATACCTGAGCGTCGGGCCTGACCGATACCACCGACGCCGTTGTCGCGGCGGCAGGCCAGACACCGAACATTGATGAACTTGGCCCGGTTGCAAAAATGCTTGATACCGATGACAGCGGTGCGCTTGCGGTCTCGGACCGGTTCGCGACAAACACATCCGGCCTTTATGCCATGGGCGATATTGCAGACCGCTTGGCGCTAGCACCCGTGGCGACAGCGGATGGCACAGCGCCTGCGCAAATGCTGTATGGCGACGGAGCCGATCCTGTGGACCTCGATCTGGTGGCGACAACGACCTTTTTCCACCCGCCAGCCGCCTTTGTGGGTGACCTTGGCTATGATACATTTTTGCAGTGGCACCCTGACCCCGCTGGCGCAAAACGTGCTGTCAGCTGCTGATCGCGATGCGGATTTCTACCGGATAACTGCCGATGACGGTAGTGACGGGCGTTGCCATCGCAGCGCTGATTTCGGCCAAGGCATCCGCCGAGGCCCTGACCAAGGCGACACCTGTGCACCCTTCATTCGCAGAATTTTTTTACCGAGCAAACGAAGCAAGGACATATCGTTGATCTTTGTGTCGCGCTTTGAGCGATGAAACCGCGTTGACGCAATCAGGTTGTCGTCGATCTATGCCTTGCCATTTGTCAATGGCGGATATGACATTGACGATCACTGCGCGATTGACCCGTGCTTTGGCACGATGGCCGATTTTGATGCGCTGATTGCGCGGGTCGATACGTTTGGCATACGCGTTTGGGCTGATTGTGACCCTCGCACCTTGGTTGATGTCAGGCGGCGCATATCACGAGGGGCGCGGCTATGGTCATGGCCTGATTGCTTTGTCGATTATCTGGGCGATATCAACGCCGTTTCTCTTTTTCCTCCCCACAGAGATCGACGGGATTTATGAACGCTACCTTTGTTTGATCGCCTTTGTGTTCGTAGGGCTTTGCGCGCAGCTGTTTCTCGCGTTGGCGCGGGAAATGGCATGAACCACACCGTCAAGCCGAACTGACGTGTCATCGGCGGTCGCAGCGTGGCATTAATGATGCAGGGATAAATCTGCGCCGCGCCCCGGATGACAATGCAGGGCGCGGCGCGGTTCTTGCGATTTAACTGCGTTGTGAATCAGGCGGCGATAGGCTGCGCGCCGACAAACTCCCAGGCTTGGGTAATTTCATTGGCGTCAAAGGCGCGTGCCTCAACGGGGATCACCTTATCCATCAGCGTAATCATCTTGGCTGCGCGGTCCGGCGCACCTACGACGGCGTAGCGCCCGACATGTTGCAGTGATCTGAACCGTGATTTGATGACGTCACCGTCAAGCATGCTGTCCCAGTCGCTGCCGGTGAATTTCGCCAGATCAAGCAGCATGTTCACCTTGGGGTGTTTGTCAAAAGCATCATTCATGAATTTGGCCAGCGCCTCTGACGCGTCATCGTCGATGTGGCCATGGATTTGAAATGCAAAGACAGTGTCGTTGTCTGTGGGAATTTGCTGGATAGGACCGTGGTTGAAATGTGTCATAGCGACCTCGCGTTTTTTGGATTGCGTGAGTACGGCGAACCCGCAAATGCGGTCTTGGTTCCGCCGGCAAAGCAGCGGTATCTCAACATAATGCGGGGAAGAAAAACAAAATGGGCCGCATCATGCGGCCCATCGGATAGCGGTCATTTCGGAGCAGTTTACAGATCGGCCTGCACGTCGCGGCTCTCTTCAGAAATCGCTGCACCTGCGTTCGAAATGTCTTCTCCAGCGCCCTGAACGGTTTCACAGGCTGCAAGCGTCATTGCAGACAGGGTCGCGATGATGAGGGTTGTAATACGCATGGCTCGGTTCCTTATGTTGGGGTCTTGGCGATATACGCCATATGCAAGGGCAACGTGCCAAAAGCCGATTGGTTCCCGCGCGTATCTCAGAAAATCCTCAAATGTCGCTAATCAGCGAAGCCGATTTTGCTTGGAAAGCATGACCGCTTTTTGACAAATCAGCAAAAATAGGTGCTCATTCCCTTTCGTACATGTGCCACAGGATTCACCATGACCGAGATACTGGACGCTATGAACATTAGCATGACAGAAGCGGACTGGTTTTCGCGGCTGATCTTTGCGCTTGTCGCTGCCGCCCTTGGACTGGCGTCCGGTGTTGGTCTGGAAATATTCGCAGTCATCTGCGCGATACTTGCGGCAAGCTTGCTCGCGGCAAGCAGGTTCATGGAGTACCGTAGTGCAGACGACCGACCGGATGGCGATTGACCTTTCACCAGATGCGCTTTGCTGTTGGTGACGTGACGCTTACCTGCCGTCTTTCTATACGTACCTAGAAATCAATCCCGGATCGAAGGGAACTGCGATGTTGTCTGCGCGTTGGTCACTCGGAACGAAATTCTGAAGGAGAAACCAATGACACATTCAAAAAACTTTCTTGCATCCCTTTTGGTCGCCGCACCCTTGGGCATGGCCGCATCTGGCGCACTGGCCGGTGGTCTGAGTGAGCCGGTCGCCGCACCAGCAGCAGTGATCGTGCCGGTGGCACCTGTCAGCACAGACTGGACAGGCTTCTACGCCGGTGCGCAACTGGGGTATGGCGACGTCGACAGCGATGACCTCGACAACGATACCAACGGCGCACTCTACGGTGTCCATGCAGGTTATTTGTATGACTTCGGCAACCTCGTCGTCGGTGGTGAAATCGACTATGATGGCACGTCAATCACAGGTGAATCAGCCGGAGGCGACGTCGATTTCGACAGCATAGCGCGCGCCAAAGTGCGCATGGGCTACGACGCTGGCAGCTGGTTGCCATACATCACCGCAGGCGTCGCCCAAGTGAATACATCCGGCGGTCTGGACGCGGATGATACCGGCAACTTTGCAGGTCTCGGCATCGAATACAAAAGAGGCGACTCATGGCGTCTCGGCTGGGAAGTGCTGCAACACCGGTTCGAAGATTTCGATGGGAATGACGGTTTGGACATTGATGCGACAACCGCAGCCCTGCGCGTATCCTACGTCTTTTAGGCACGCATGAGATTGAAACGACCGAAAGGGGCCTGCTTTTTGCTGGCCCCTTTTGAACACATTCTCTTTGACGCGGGGTAATACGCCGGACTGACGGAACCATCGGGCGCACAACGGGTTTGTTTCATAACCTCATATTAAAGGCCCCCGAGCATGACACAGATATCCACGACGAACCCCGCAACCGAAAAGACGATCGCAACCTATGATGTGATGACATCCGAAACGGCGTTCGACAAAATCGAAAAATGTCATGCGGCCTTCCGCGACTGGCGCACCAAAAGCCACAAGGAACGCGCGCCCTACCTGCGCAAGATTGCGGCGGCGTTGCGTGACAACGCGGATGAATTTGCCACGTTGATGACCGAGGAAACCGGCAAACTGCTGCGCGACGGTCAGACAGAAGTCGCACTTTGCGCGAAGATCTTCGAATATACCGCAGAACACGGGCCGGACCTTCTGGCTGATGAAGACCGTAAACACAGCGGTGGCGAAAAGCGTGGTTTGGTCACCTATGCGCCAATCGGCGTCATCTACAGCATTCAGCCGTGGAACTTTCCGGTTTACCAACCTGTGCGCGTGCTTGCAGCGAACCTGATGGCCGGCAACGGCGTCATCCTCAAACATGCGTCGATCTGCACCGGCAGTGGCCTGATGCTGCGCGATATCTGCCTGAAGGCCGGACTGCCTGAAGGGTTGTTCGACGTTGTGATCGTGGATCACGATACGTCCGACGCGATTATCGAACATAAACATATCCGTGGCGTCACCATGACAGGCAGTGACGGCGGCGGGCGCCACATTGGTCAGGTCGCTACCAAGAACCTGAAGAAATCCGTTCTCGAACTGGGATCAAACGACGCCTATCTGGTGCTTGAGGATGCGGATATCGAACTGGCGGTGAAGACATGTGTTCAGGGCCGTTTGTACAACAACGGCGAAACATGCGTCTCCGCCAAACGTTTCGTCGTGACGGACGCTGTCTATGACGCCTTCACCAGCGCCTTCGTTGAACAAATGAAAGCGATCCGTCTGGGTGACCCCAAAGACGACGACACCCAGCTGGGGCCGCTGTCGAGCGCCGAACAGTTCGACACCGTTTGCGAACAGGTCACAAAAAGCGTCGATGGCGGCGCAGAGGTATTGTGCGGCGCGTTCGCACCGGACCGCACCGGCCATTATTACCCCGCCACCGTGCTTGTAAACTGCCAACCGGGCACGCCGGCCTATGACGATGAAATCTTCGGACCGGTCGCGGCCATCATCAGGGCGAAAGACGATGACGACGCCATGCGGATCGCAAATGACAGCCGTTACGGACTGGGCGGCGGCATCTTCAGCAAGGACGAAGACAAGGCATTGCGCCTCGCACGGGACCACTTTGACACCGGTATGGTGCGTATCAATTCGTTTGGTGCGGCTGATCCGAACATGCCGTTCGGCGGCGTAAAGGATTCCGGTTTCGGGCGCGAACACGGCGGTTTCGGGATGAAGGAATTCGTCAATACCAAAGCAATCTATTTACCCTGAAGCACCGCTTGACCACCACACACCGCAAACACGTTCTGAAAGAAAGCTGATCTGATGATTAAAGTGCATTGTCTTGCTTATTCCCGCGCCATCCGTCTGATCTGGTTATTGGAAGATCTGGGGCAACCCTATGACCTGGTCACCTATGACCGCACTGACGGGTTTCGCGCGCCGGATGCCTTGCGGGATGTGCACCCATTGGGCAAATCACCCGTCATCGAGGACGGTGATCTGAAACTGGCGGAATCCGCCACTTGCCTGCGCTACATCACCGACAAATTCGGCGATGAAACGCACCGTCCGGACCCGCATACGACGGAATTCATCCGCCATGAAGAACTGCTCGACTATGTCGAAAGCACCTTTGCGGGGGCTTGCATGGCGGTTCTTCTGCCAGCGATGCAAGGGGGCGACCCGCCGGACGATGCGCGCCAGTCGCTGCAAATGCACCTTGATTATTTGGCAAGCCACCTGCCCGGGACCGGATTGCTCTTTGGCGCTCGGGCGTACATGGCTGACATCCAGTTTTCATATCTTTTGGCGAACCTCGATGCCTTGGGGTTTCTGGATGCCGCGCCAAGG
>CAYZKE010000241.1:0-5658 GCA_964478505.1 uncultured Loktanella sp. | reverse complement strand
GGCCCAGTCTCAAGGCAAACGCCGCGTTATTTTGCTCGAGACGGCTTTCCTGAACTGGCGCGGTATCAACTTCCTACTCCCAGGCAAGTTCCACCAAGGCACCGAACGCGCAGGTCAGGGTAACGGGCTGACACTGGGCAGTACACGGCCTGCGTGACGCAAAAAATGAAGAACCGGAGTGAAAATGAAAGATATCGTAGTATTGGATGGTGTGCGAACAGCCATCGGAACCTTTGGCGGCTCTCTTTCGGGCACGTCTCCGATCGAACTGGGTAGCATAGTGGCGAAAGAGGCGCTTGCGCGTTCAGGTGTCGAAGGCAAGCAGGTTGGAAACGTTGTTTTTGGCCATGTTATTAACACAGAGCCGCGCGACATGTATCTTAGCCGCGCGGCGTCTATTGCCGCTGGCGTGCCAGAAAAGGCGCCCGCAATGAACGTCAATCGGCTCTGCGGTTCTGGGCTACAGGCTATTGTGTCAGCGGCGCAGTCGCTGATGCTGGGTGATGCAACAATGGCTCTTGCCGGTGGCAGCGAAAGCATGAGCCGCTCGCCCTATATCGTGCCAGCCATTCGCTGGGGGCAGAAAATGGGTGACACGGGTGCAACTGACATGATGCTCGGCGCGTTGAACTGTCCGTTTGGCACCGGGCATATGGGCGTAACAGCGGAAAACGTCGCCGCCGAATACGACATCACGCGCGAAGCTCAGGATGCGTTTGCCCTTCAAAGCCAGGAGCGCGCTCTGAACGCGCTCAAAGAGGGGTATTTCAAATCCCAGATCGTTCCCGTCGAGGTCAAGGTCAAACGCAACACTGCTTCTTTTGACACCGATGAACACCCCAAGGCGAGCACAGTTGAAATGCTCGGCAAACTGCGTCCGGCCTTCCAGAAGGATGGCACCGTGACGGCGGGGAATGCTTCGGGTCTCAATGATGGGGCCGCCGCAGTTGTGCTGGCCACGGCAGATGCTGCATCAGATGCAGGGTTGAAACCGCGCGCACGCCTGCTTGGATATCATGTTGCAGGAGTACGCCCGGACATCATGGGAATCGGGCCAATTCCGGCTGTCGAAGGACTTTTGAAACGTACAGGCCTGACAATTTCTGATTTCGACGTCATCGAGTCAAACGAAGCCTTCGCGGCTCAGGCTTTGGCCGTGAGTAAAACTCTTGGTCTGGATGGCAACAAGGTGAACCCCAACGGCGGCGCAATTGCTCTCGGACATCCTATCGGGGCGTCGGGGGCCATAATCTTTGTCAAAGCGCTCTACGAGCTGGAGCGTACCGGCGCAAAACGCGCGCTGATTACCATGTGTATCGGTGGTGGGCAGGGGATTGCCCTAGCCATAGAAGCCATATGAATTAGAGTCTATGGGCACCTCAAAAAAGCGGTTCCCTTTCAATTAGTAACAAGATGAGCATACAAAAAGGCCCGCCGGATGGCGGGCCTTCTCGCATTTGATGTGACGCAATTTACAGTGCGTCAGTCAGGGCCGGGACGGCCTCGAACAGGTCGGCGACCAGGCCGAAGTCAGCAACCTGGAAAATCGGTGCTTCTTCGTCCTTGTTGATCGCGACGATGATCTTCGAGTCCTTCATGCCAGCCAGGTGTTGGATGGCGCCCGAGATGCCAACGGCGACATACAGTTCGGGGGCAACAACCTTGCCGGTTTGACCCACCTGCCAGTCGTTCGGGGCGTAGCCCGAGTCGACAGCAGCGCGCGAAGCCCCAACGGCGGCGCCCAGCTTGTCAGCCAGCTTCTCGATCAGGGCAAAATCCTCTTCAGATCCGACGCCACGGCCACCGGACACGACCACGCCGGCCGAGGTCAGCTCGGGGCGGTCCGATGCGGCAACCTTGTCTTCGACCCATTCGGACAGGCCGGGGTTGTCGGCAGCACCGATGGTTTCGACTGCGGCCGAGCCGCCTTCGCCAGCGGCATCAAAGGTCGAGGTGCGGAAGGTGATGACCTTGGTCGTATCCAAAGATTTGACGGTTTGCACGGCGTTGCCGGCATAGATAGGGCGTTCGAACGTGTCTGCATCGACAACGCCAGAGGCGTCCGAAATCACCATCACGTCCAGCAGCGCAGCAACGCGCGGCATGACGTTCTTGGCGTCGGTCGTGGCGGGTGCCACGATGTGCGAATAGTCACCGGCCAGCGACACGATCAGCGCGGCGGTGGGTTCCGCCATGCGGTGACCCAGCGACGCATCTTCAGCGACCAACACCTTGGCGACACCGTCGATCTTGGCGGCGGCTTCGCCAGCTGCGGCGGCGGAAGCACCCGCGGCCAGAACGGTCACGTCGCCCAGTGCCCGGGCGGCGGTGACGGCTTTGGCGGTGGCGTCCAGCGCCAGTTCACCATTGTTGACTTCGGCGAGTAGAAGAACAGCCATTACACAGCCCCCGCTTCTTTGAGTTTCGAAACCAGCTCGTCAACCGAGCCGACGATGATGCCGGCGGCACGTGTTGCCGGCTCGGTCGTTTTGACCACTTCAAGACGCGGCGAAGTGTCGACGCCGTAATCGGCGGCGGTTTTTTCGTCCAGCGGCTTCTTCTTGGCCTTCATGATGTTGGGCAGCGAAGCGTAACGCGGTTCGTTCAGGCGCAGGTCCACGGTGACGATTGCAGGCATGTTGACCTTGATGGTCTGCAAACCGCCGTCGACCTCGCGGGTCACCACGGCCTTGTCGCCGTCGATGTCCAGTTCCGAGGCGAAGGTGCCTTGCGACCACCCCAACAGCGCCGACAGCATCTGGCCGGTGGCGTTCATGTCGTTGTCGATGGCCTGTTTGCCCGCGATCACCAGACCGGGGTTCTCCTCGGCGATGACGGCCTTGAGGATCTTGGCGACGGCCAGCGGTTCGATGTCGGTGTGGACGTCATCAGCGGCGTTAACCAGAATGGCACGGTCGGCGCCCATGGCCAAAGCGGTGCGCAGGGTTTCCTGCGCCTGCTTGACGCCGATCGACACGACGACGACTTCTTCGACCTTGCCGGCCTCTTTCAGGCGGATCGCCTCTTCGACCGCGATTTCGTCGAACGGGTTCATCGACATTTTGACATTGGCGAGATCGACACCGCTTCCGTCCGCCTTGACGCGGACCTTCACGTTGTAGTCGATCACGCGTTTGACAGGCACAAGCACCTTCATCTACGTTCTCCTTTGGTTCTTCGATATGGTTTCCACCGACCTATCGGTCATTGAATTCGGGGTTTCTTTTCTCTGAGAACGCTTTCATGGCCTCTGGAAAATCATGCGCGCACAGCAGAACGCTTTGGGAATCGCGTTCGATGTCCAGAGCCTCCAGATAGCTGCACTCCGCCGTGGCGCGCATCACGCGCTTGGTTGTCTGGACACCGAACATCGGGTGTGGTGCGATCTCGCGGGCAATTTCCAGAGCGCGTTGCTCGACCTGGTCGGCGGGTACGCATTCTTCCACGACGCGCAGTTCCTTGGCGGTGCGCCCGTCTATTTCACGACCTGTGAGAACAAGCATCCGCGCCACGCCCGCGCCGGCACGTTGCTGAAGCAGCCAGCTCGAGCCGGTGTCGGGACAGCCGCCGATGCGGGCAAAAACCTCGCACAGCCGGGCATCTTCGGCCGCTACGACGATATCCGCCGACAGGGCCAGGCTGAGGCCGGCACCAAATGCTACTCCGCATACAGCAGAAATCAGAGGCTTGCGAAACAGATAGGCCGCGCGTCCGCCATCGTGAACCCGGTCGACCATTTCCGATGTCGCCCTTGCGCCTTTCGCGATTTCAGCCTGAAATCCAACGAGATCGCCGCCGCTGCTGAAATGATCGCCACCGGTCATGACAACGGCACGGATCGTATCGTCCCGTTCGGCTTCGCGCAGGAGTGTCACTAATTCCTCTACGAATGCAATGCTGTAAGGGTTGCGTTTAGTTGGCTGAAGAAAACGCAATATTCCGACATGGCCATCCCTGTCCAGACGAATAAGTTCAGTCATTCCAGTCTCCATCAGGTTCCAGTCCAGACCGGTGCGCGTTTTTCGGCGAATGCCCTGGGGCCCTCAATCGCGTCGTTGCTGGCGTATACAACCTCGTGCAGGCGCTTACCCTCTTCGAGGCCACCCGCACAGCCCAGGTCCATGGTCGCGCGAACGCCGCCCTTGGCAGCGATCACCGAAAGCGGGGCCCCGCTGGCTATGCGTTTGGCAAGGTCGAATGCCCGTGCGCGAACGGCATCGGGGGTGTCCTCGATATAGTTGGTGAACCCGTATTCGTGCAGACGCTCGATCGGCATCAAATCGCCGGTCAGAACGATTTCCATAAGGATGGGCTGCGGCAGCATGGACAGCGCCGGCGACGCCCAAGGCGATCCACGACCGATCTTCACCTCGGTAATGCCAACCTTGGTCCCCTTGAGACCGACCCGCAAATCGCAATTCAGCGTCAGCATCATGCCGCCCGCCATCAGCGACCCCGTCATCGCCGCGATGATCGGCTTCTTGCAGGCGCGCATGGTCTCGTGAAATGGATCGCGCATCTTTGACAGGATATCGACGCCTTCGTCGCGCGCGATTTGCGTGGCTTCCTTGAGGTCCAGCCCGGCGCTGAAAACACCGCAATCGGCCGAAGTCAGAATGGCCACACGAACGCTGTCATCCGCCTCAATCTTTTCCCAGGCATCCGTCAGCCCGTTCGTCGCGGCCACGGAAAGCGCATTCTTGCGTTCGGGCCGGTTGATACAGACGGTTGCAATGCCGTCTTCGATTTTCACATCAATAGGGCTCATGATACCTGCTTCGTTTTAACTGGGGAAATTCTGATGCGAAGCTTCCCCGCGACATGTTTGCCGCGGGGAAGTTCCTGCTTATTCGACAGAGAACGACTTGGAACTGTGCTTGATGACTTCCCACACAACGTCGAGATAGTCGGCGCTCCAGTCGGTCAGCGGAACCCAGGTTTCGCCATTCCACTGTTCGACTCGGGTCTTGCCGCCGCCGCCGTGGTCTTCACCGGTTACGGTCACCGGGGCCATGACGCCGTCGCCATCGAAGTTCTCGATCGATTCATAGGCAGCCTTCATGCTTTCCGGTGTGATCGGCCAACCGTTTTCGGTAATCGCGATACGCGCAGCTTCAAAACCGACCGAGTAGATGGCCATGCCCGTGTTGTAGTACACGTCGTGAACCAAGCTCTCGGGACCGCTGCCCTTGCCATTGGCATAGTAGGTGTCCAGCATCGTCTTGACGATCGGAACCTCCTGACCACCGGCCACGTTGGTACCTCGCAGGATGCCTTTTGCCTCTTGTGCACCGATGTTGGCGATATCGACTTCGTTCAGCCAGTTAACCGACAGATAGCGGTCGATCGGGAAGCGGTTGCGGCGCATTTCCTTGGAGGCGACCACGTGTCCGCCCGCCAGAAGCCAGCTGATCACGTAATCTGGCTTATCACGGCGGATATTGCTCCATGCGCCGGCTTGATCCGACCCGGGGAGCGGCACAGGATAAAGCTCCAGCTCAAACCCTTCCCTTTCAGAAAGTGTTTTCAGGATCTCGATCGGTTCCTGACCGAAGGGATAGTCCAGATAGATGAACCCGATCTTTGCTTTGCTCAGATCACCGCCCATCTGGCCTTTGATGAAGGCGACATCGTTGGCGGCCTGCTGCCAATAAGTCG
>CAYZKE010000240.1:1364-5667 GCA_964478505.1 uncultured Loktanella sp. | reverse complement strand
GTTCTTCGCCGAACGGGCCGCGTCACAACCCGCCGAGATTGCGGGTGCCACGCCCAAGGACATCGCACGCATTGCCGTTGTGGGCGGCGGGCTGATGGGGGCCGGCATTGCAGCGGCCTGTCTGGGCGCCGGTTTTGACGTCACGATCATCGAACGCGACCAAGAAGCCGCCACGGCAGCCGAAGGCCGGGTGCACGGGATCGTTGCAGGCGCCCTCAAGCGCGGCAAAATTGACCAAGCCAAGCATGATGCACAAATCGCGGCCTTCACTGCTGGCGTTGGATACGACATCGCCAAAGACGCTGATCTGGCGATTGAGGCCGTGTTCGAGGATGTGACCGTCAAGAAAGAGGCATTTCAAAACCTCGCAGCCGTGATGCGCCCGGACGCGATCCTTGCGACAAACACCTCATATCTTGATCCCCGCGATATTTTTGAGGGCATTGAAAACCCGGCCCGATGTGTCGGGCTGCACTTCTTCTCGCCTGCGCACATAATGAAACTGCTTGAGGTGGTTAAACTTCCCGACACCTCGCAAGAAACACTGGCGACAGCCTTTGCCTTGGCAAAACGGCTGCGCAAAGTCGCGGTTCTGTCAGGGATTTGCGACGGCTTTATCGGCAACCGGATGCTGGCGGCCTATCGCCGTGCGGCGGAGTATATGCTGGCCGATGGCGCCCTGCCCAAACAGATCGACGATGCGATGCGCGCCTTTGGCATGGCGATGGGCCCGTTTGAAGCGCAAGACATGAGCGGATTGCAGATCGCGCAGGCCAACCGCCGCCGCCAAGACGCGACCCGCGCGCCAAGCGAACGTTATGTCACGATCTCTGATCAGATTTGCGACATGGGCCGTACCGGTCAACGCGTGGGCAAGGGTTGGTATCTCTACAAAGACGGTGATCGCACACCGAAGGTGGACCCCGCCATCACTGACCTGATCACAACATATTCGCGCGACAATGGCATCACCCGCACAGCCTATACGCAAGAGCAGATTCAAACCCAACTGCTGGCCGCTTTGGCCAACGAAGGCGCGCGGATCGTCGATGAAGGCATCGCGGAAAACGACGCCGCCGTCGATATGGTCAAGCTGCATGGCTACGGATTTCCGCGCTGGCGCGGTGGCCCGATGTTTGCAGCACAAACCGCCGGTGACGACACGATCCGCACCGCTCTGGACACCCTTGAGGCCAAAAGCCCCGGGTCCTGGGTCAGGGCTGCGCGCTACGAATAATACCCACGACCAACATTCTCTAGGAGGAGGAAACCATGAACAAATATCTATTAGGAACACTGACCGCAGCGTCAATGATCGCCGGTGCGGCGGCATATGCCGAAGCCGAATACACGCTGGTGATTTCAAGCTGGGTGCCCCCGACCCACAACATCAATGCGCAGATGATGCCGCAGATGATCGAAATGATCGAAGAAGCGACAGATGGCCGCGTGACGGCCGAAGTGCGGATGGGGATCGCCCCTCCTCCGGCGCAGATGGACCTTGTTTTGGACGGGGCCGTCGATATTGCCTATGTCTTCCATGGCTACCAGCCCGGCCGATTTGTCAGCTACAAACTGGTTGAGCTTCCCGGCGTCGAAACCACCGCCGAGGCCGCCTCGGTCGCCTATTGGAACCTGTTTGAAAATTATCTGGCAGAGCTTGACGAGCACCGCGGCGTCAAGGTCATCGGCCTGCACACCCACGGCCCCGGCCAGTTGCATACTAACACACCCGTCAACAGCCTAGCCGATGTGGCGGGTCTGAAACTGCGCATGCCTGGTGGCGTGGCCAGCGATGTTGGTGCTGACCTCGGTGCGACAGGTATTCAGGTGCCTGCGCCCAAAGTTTACGAAACTCTCGCCTCCAACACAGCCGATGGCGTGATGATGACAATCGACAGCCGTCAGGGCTTCCGTCTGACCGAAGTGGCACCCAACTACTATGAAATGCCCGGTGGCTTTTTCCGCGGGTCCTTCGCCTACATCATGAACGAAGATACTTTCGCGGACCTGCCGGAAGATTTGCAAACGGCGCTCATGGAAGAGGTGTTCGGTGAGCCGATCAGCCGCATGTCGGGTGCGGTCTGGGACGAAGGTGACGCGTTCAGCATTCAGCTGACCAAGGACACCGAAGGCAATACGATCACGCAGGCCTCTGACGCAGATATCGCGGCCTTTGCCCCTATCATCGAAGCTGTCACTGCCTCTGTTCTGGAAGAGGTCGGAGCCCAAGGCATTGATGCAGAAGCAGCACTCGCCTCTTTCCGCGCCGAGCTGGGTGTCAACTAACACCCCCCTACGACCAATTGGCCGGGCATATCGCGTGCCCGGCCTTGTTGCTCAAGGAGAGATCCCATGCCGACGTTGAAAAAAGTCTACCGCGTCCTTGTTCTTGTGCCGATCTGGCTTGCCTGTGCGGCGCTGTTCGCACTGATGGTGATGACCTTCAGCGATGTGGTTCTGCGATCCAGTTTTGACGCCCCGATTGAGGCCGGAACAGAGCTGACGCGGATTCTGGTGGCCGTGATGGTCTTTGCCGTGATGCCGCATATCTCGGTAAATGGCGGGCATATTGCTGTCGATTTGACCGACGGCATCTTTGATCGACTGCGACTGACACGGCTGCGCGACGGGCTGATCCTGATCTTATCGGGTGTCATGTTGTCTTGGCCTGTAGCGCAGGTCTGGACATTGGCCGAACGCACACGCGGCTATGGCGATGTCACGGAATACCTCGGGCTGCCGCAGTATTTTACGATGTGGTTCATCGCATCAGGCATCACATTGGCCGCGCTCGCGATGGTGATCGCCGGGGTTCTGACCCTGATCGCACCAAACCTTCTCAAGGAGCTAAAGATATGACCGCTGCATTGATCGGTTTTGGCGTTGTTCTTGTCCTCGTTCTTCTGCGGATGCCCATCGTATTCGCCATGGGATTTGTCGGAACGCTCGGGTTTGCCTATGAACGCGGCGGAAGCCTGTTTGATGAACGCGGGCTGCGCGCATCGCTGTCCATGGTGGGACGGCAGGTCACGGATACCGCGCAGGACTACGGGCTGTCGGTGATCCCCCTGTTCATCCTGATGGGTCTGTTTGTCAACAAAGGCGGTATGGCCCGCGAACTTTATGCGGTGTCCAATGCATTTCTGGGCCATATGCGTGGTGGCCTTGCCATGGCGACGGTCATGGCCTGTGGTGGCTTTTCCGCGATCTGCGGATCCTCACTGGCAACAGCGGCGACCATGTCCAAAGTGGCCATGCCCGAAATGCGCCGGTTCAATTATTCCGACCAGTTAGCAACCGCCTCTATCGCAGCCGGCGGCACGCTGGGTATTCTTATTCCGCCCTCAGTGATCCTGGTGATCTACGGCATCCTGACCGAAACATCGATCGGCAAACTTTTCATGGCGGGGATCATTCCCGGCATGATGGGCATCCTGTTTTATCTGGGCGCGGTCCGTTACACGGTCTGGCGTCAGCCCGATGCAGGCCCTGCCGGTGTTCGCACGGCTTGGCCGGAACGCATTGTCGCGCTCAAATCCGTCTGGGCCGTCCTCTTGCTGTTCTTTCTGGTGATCGGTGGCCTTTATGGCGTCTTCGATTTCGCCCCGCTGAACCTCACCTTCTCGCCGACTGAAGCGGCCGGCATGGGGGCAATGGGCGCATTCATCATCGCACTTGCGCGTGGCGGTCTGAGCTTCAAAGGCATGATTGAGGTTCTGACCGAGACCGCGATCACCTCGGCCAGTTTGTTCGCCGTATTGATTGGTGCGCAAATCTTCTCAAACTTTGTCAACGTGGCCGGCATGCCCGAGGCCCTTATCAGCCTTGTCACCGCCTATGACGTGTCCCCGATGATGGTCATGATGATGATCCTGCTGGTCTACATTGTGCTCGGCTGTGTTTTCGAAAGCATGTCGATGCTGCTGCTGACGGTGCCAATTTTCTTCCCGTTGGTCACATCACTGGGGTTTGATCCGATCTGGTTCGGCATTGTCGTGGTCGTCGTCGTTGAAATCTCGCTGATCACGCCGCCTGTTGGTCTGAACGTCTTTATCCTCAAGGGCGTGGTCGGAGACGTATCCACCGGCACGATCTTTAAAGGTGTCACCCCGTTCTGGATTGCCGACATCCTGCGTCTGGCGCTGATCGTGCTTCTGCCCATCATCGTTCTGTTTTTGCCAAATCAAATGGGCGGCTTGGGGCACTAATCGCCCTCCCCCACGAAAGGAAATCCCATGAGTCTTCTTGAAGTCAAAAGTTTTGCGGCCGGTGAATGGATCGCCCCTGATGCGAATGCCCG
>CAYZKE010000240.1:0-1329 GCA_964478505.1 uncultured Loktanella sp. | reverse complement strand
CTCAAAGCGTTGGCGGTTGAACTGGGCAAGCACAAGCAGGCCCTTTACGACCTGTCTTTTGCCAGTGGCGCGACCCAATCGGACCACATGATCGATATCGACGGCGGTATCGGCACGATGTTTGTCTTTGCCTCCAAGGGCCGTCGCGAAATGCCCGACGCCCACGTCTATCTTGACGGTGAAGTGGAACAACTGTCGCGCAATGGCACCTTTCTTGGCCAACATATCGCGACCTCCTTGCAGGGTGTCGCAGTCCACATCAACGCCTTTAACTTTCCCGTCTGGGGCATGTTGGAAAAGCTCGCGCCAACATTGCTCGCTGGTGTGCCCGCCATCGTGAAACCCGCGACCGCGACCTGCTATGTCACCGAACTGGCCGTCAAGATCATGCTCGACAGCGGCATCCTGCCCGCTGGCGCGTTGCAGCTTGTCGCGGGTGGCCTGGGCGACATGCTTGACCGCCTGACATGTCAGGACGTGGTCAGCTTTACCGGCTCGGCTCACACGGCATTCAAACTGCGCTCTGCCCCGCATATCATGCGTAATTCGATCCGGTTCGTCGCCGAACAGGACAGCCTGAACGCGTCCATCCTTGGCCCCGATGCTGTAGGGGGCACACCGGAATTCGATCTATTCGTGAAAGAGGTCCAGCGCGAGATGACCACCAAAGCGGGCCAGAAATGCACCGCAATCCGTCGGATCATTGCACCGCAGGCACAAGTTGATGCGGTGATCGAGGCGCTGAGCGCCCGTCTGGCAAAAACCGTGATCGGTGATCCACAGGCCGAAGGCACCCGCATGGGCGCGCTGGTGTCCAACAGCCAGAAACGCGACGTACTGGAAAAGGCCGCAATCATCGGAACCGAGGCCGAGTGTGTCTTTGGCGATGCCAACAATTTCGATGTGCACGGCGCAGACGCCAACAAGGGCGCGTTCCTGCCGCCGATGCTGTTCCATTGCGCCAACCCCGACGCGGCCGAGCGCGTGCATGACACCGAAGCCTTTGGACCCGTGTCCACCATCATGGGCTACCGCGATCTGGATCACGCCATTGCGCTGGCCAACCGCGGCGAAGGCTCGCTTGTGGCCTCCGTCATCACCCATGATGCGGACGTCGCCCGCGAAGTGGCTTTGGGCGCTGGGGCTTTCCACGGGCGGCTTTACTTCAACAACCGCGACAGCATGAAGGAATCCACCGGTCACGGCTCTCCGCTGCCGCATATGGTGCACGGCGGACCCGGTCGCGCTGGCGGCGGCGAAGAGTTGGGGGGTGTGCGCGGCGTGATGCATTACATGCAGCGCACCGCCATCCAGGGCAGCCCCGACATG
>CAYZKE010000239.1:3417-5668 GCA_964478505.1 uncultured Loktanella sp. | reverse complement strand
CGTCCAGCGCAACCTCGCCTGGATGGAAACGCGAGGCCTTATCCGCGAGGTGACCGGGCAGGGGCGGTATCGGATGTGGTGCGCCACCAACTGAAAACCGCAGCAATATTTAAGCCTCCAGCATATCCTCTTCTATTATTCAGGCAGATCCCCGTCAGCGAACAGTTTGGGGAAAAGTCGCTCACGGTAGTCGAGAGAAAACGCAGAACGCACGGGCGTCTTCGGTGAGGTGGATGACAGTTAGCCGACTGATGTTAGCTTGCTCAGCGTGTTGCGCGCCGTGCGCTCGGAGGTCTTGAGGACGATCTGCGCCTCTCCGCGTTCCCGCGCACCATACCGAAGAACCGCCGAAATAAGGTCGGGCGCACACTTGTCATCGACAGTATCCTCGACCAGACGCCGATAACGTTTTTCGAGACCGCCTAGGTCAAAGAGCTTGGCCAAGAAGGTGATCTGATCCAGCGCAACCTTCAGGAACCATTCGCAATATGTCTTCAGGGCGGCCTCAGAGAGGTTACCCCGCCCGTCTCGATCGCCGCGCCGCGGGCTGTCGCTTGGGAGCACCAGATCGGCACCGCGCTGGGACCTGATCCTGCGGGACGAGTGGGTGATAGATACCTACTTGATGCGCCGCGCATTGATCCGTTAACCCGTGGGCCTCAAGGGAAGCAGAGAAAGCGCTTGAATAGCCCTCGTTCTTTTGAAGCCGTAATTGGTGATATTGAAATCAAAGAGACGGACGGTTCTGTCATGCCATTGAGGGATTGCTGTGCCTGTACATGGTTAAGGTTCCGTGGATGGCTCTGCAAGTCGGGTTTCTCTAACAGTGCCCGCGCCAGCTACCGCGTGTCAGGTCGCCAAGCCAATTGACTCTCCGTCATCTTTGACCGACGCTTCACTTGTTGGATGGTACCGTTCTTGGCTGCAGATCGCTTTATGCGCTGTATTCCTCGGCACTATTGAGTGTTCCGAGAAATTCAGCTGATCGATTTAGCCGAACCAGCGTTGGCTGCTGCCTGATTGATTCAAATCTTGGAGAGGAGACTACCCATGTCAAAAGATCAAGCAGGGTCTGCGACCGGCACAGCGCAGCGCAGTCTTGTCGTGCAGGAATTTACCAACGGCATTCTGGACCCATCGCAGCCAATGCTTGGCCCAGTTGAAGACGGCGGCACGATAATCGCCAATACCGCACCAGGATGCTGGGGACCAATGATCACCCCGCGTCTCCGCGGCGGACACGAAGTAACAAGACCTGTCTATGTGAATGGCGCAGAGCCGGGCGATGCGTTGGCGATCAGGATCCGCGACATCACCGTAACCGCCATTGCTACCGCGTCAGGACACGATTCGTCACCCGAAGGGTTCTGTCTTGGCGACCCCTATGTGGCGGCTCGCTGCCCGCATTGCGACACGCTCTGGCCCGAGACCCATGTCGAAGGTATCGGACCGGACGCGGTGCGCTGCGACAAGTGCGGCAATTCCGTCAAGCCGTTCGAGGTAGTTCACGGATACACCGTCGTTTTCGACGAGACCCGCAGTGTTGGGGTGACCATGCCCAAGGAGGCGGCCGAAAAGATTGCACATAATGCCGAACATTATGCAGCGCTACCCGATCATTCGGTTCAGCACCCTATCCTCGTCTACGCGCCCTCTGACATGCCCGCAGTGATGGTCCGGATGCGACCGTTTCTCGGGCAACTGGGCACGACGCCGTCGATGCCGTTGCCAGACTCGCATAATGCGGGTGATTTTGGTTCGGCCTTGATTGGCGCACCTCACCAATACGCGGTGACGGCAGAGCAATTGGATGAGCATCGCACAGATGGGCACATGGATATCGATGCGGTTCGCGACGGCGCGATTCTGCTGACACCGGTCAAGGTGCCGGGGGCGGGCGTCTATATCGGTGACATGCATGCCGGACAGGGTGATGGTGAGATCGCGGGGCACACGATGGATGTGGCTGGCAGCGTCACACTACAGGTTGAGGTGATCAAGGGCCGCGCCCTTGCCGGTCCGGTGCTGTTTCCCCGCCTTGACGATCTGCCACCCATGGCCCGACCCTTCAGCGCCGATGAAAAGACGAAAGCCATAGCACTGGCGCGGGAATGGGACATCGACCAGTTGGAGGAAACGGCTCCGATCTCGGTTATCGGCACTGGCCCGACACTAAATCAGGCGATCGAGAACGGGCTGGCCCGCGCCGCCGACCTGCTTGGCATGACGGTCCCCGAGGTGCGAAACCGTG
>CAYZKE010000239.1:0-3407 GCA_964478505.1 uncultured Loktanella sp. | reverse complement strand
TTCAGGTGACATTCCTTGCGCCGCTGTCTGCATTGGACGCAGCCGGAATCGGGAAATTCGCACGCGAGCAATACGCGATGTAACAGGAAAGAGATGACGCCGCGGCAGTCTGCAATGACCTATATCAAAGCGGACTGCCGGATGCCGTTTAGCGTTAACGGGTTCGCGCGCTCACACGAAAGCTACTGATCGGAGGACACACATGAAACCGACGAAAGAGCAATCACTATGGATGTATGAAACCATGGTGCTAAGCCGCCGCTTCGAAGAAGCGATCGAGAAGATCTATCTTGAAGGCAAGACCCCCGCGTTCAACATGGCCAGCGGCCCGATCCCAGGTGAGATGCACCTGTCGAACGGGCAAGAGCCGGTCGCGGTGGGTGTTTGTGCGCATCTGGAGGCGGACGATATCGTGACCGCAACCCACCGCCCGCACCACCAGGCAATCGCCAAGGGTGTGGATCTGAAAAAAATGGCCGCCGAGATATTTGGCAAATCTACCGGATTGTCCGGCGGGCGGGGTGGCCACATGCACCTGTTCGATCCGGCGGTGAATTTCGCTTGTTCGGGAATCATCGGTGAAAGCTGCGGACCCGCTTGCGGGGCTGCGCTGTCGCGCAAGTTGCAGAACAAACCGGGAGTCGCGGTTGCATTCCTGGGCGAAGGTGCCGCGAACCAAGGGGCATTTCATGAAGCGCTCAACCTTGCCGGGGCCTGGAACCTTCCGGTCGTTTTCGTGATCGAGGACAATTCCTGGGGCATCTCGGTTCCCAAGGCCGAGGCCACGGCGGTGGCCCGCAATGACGTGCGCGCAGCGGGCTATGACATGCCGGGGCATTACATTCCCGGCAACGACCCTTATGCGATCTTCGACATCGCAGGTGAGGCCATTGCGCGGGCGCGGGAAGGCAAGGGGCCAACGCTGATCGAGGTGGAAACCTATCGCTTGGCAGGGCACTTCATGGGTGATGCCGAGCAATATCGGCCCAAAGGCGAGAAGGATGCCCTCTTTGCCAAGGATCCGATCCCGAAAATGCGCGACCGACTGATCGCCGACGGATGTATCGCCAAGGATATTGACGAGATCGAACAGCGCGCCGAGGCAAGCGTGGCCGAAGCGATCACCTTTGCCCGCGACAGCGCCTATGCGCCGGACACCGATGCACTGACCGCCGTTTTTGTCTGATTTTCCGACCACCACCGACCTGTGGCATGAAAGGATTTGACCCATGCTTGACCAACCGACCAACGAACGCCGCCTGACCATTGCGCGCGCGATGGCCGAGGCGATGCAGCAGGAGATGCGGCGCGACCCGAGCGTTTTTGTGATGGGCGAGGATATCGCCGGTTTCGGCGGTATTTTCGGCAATACCCGCGGCCTGTTTGAGGAATTCGGCAAGGAGCGGGTGCGCGATACGCCGATCTCCGAAACCGGCTTCATCAGCGCAGCTGTCGGTGCCGCCATGGACGGGATGCGGCCTGTCGTGGAATTGATGTTCGTCGATTTCTTCGGCGTCTGCTTCGACGCGATCTATAACCAGATGGCCAAGAATACCTATTTCGCGGGCGGCAACGCGTCGGTTCCGATGGTTCTGATGACCTCGACCGGAGGCGGGTACTCGGATGCTGGTCAGCACTCGCAATGCCTATACGGCACCTTCGCCCATCTGCCGGGGATGAAGGTTGTGTCACCCTCGAACGCCTATGATGCCAAGGGGCTGATGACCGCCGCGATCCGCGACGATAATCCGGTGGTCTACATGTTCCACAAGGGGTTGCAGGGCATGGGCTGGCTGGGCACCGAAGCTGGTGCAACCGTGAACACGCCCGAAGAAGAATACATCGTCGAGATCGGCAAGGCCAAGGTGGTGCGAAAGGGCACCGATGTGACGCTGGTTGGCCTTGCCATGGGGGTGCATAACGCGCTGAAAGCCGCCGACAAGCTGGCCGAGGATGGTATCAGTGCCGAGGTTGTCGATCTGGTTTCGCTGGTTCCCCTGGATCGCGAAACGGTCATCAATTCAGTCGCCAAAACCGGTCGCTTGATCGTGGTGGACGAGGATTACCAAAGCTATGGCGTGTCGGGTGAGATCATCGCGACCGTGACCGAGCACGATATCTCGAAGCTAAAGGCATCGCCTGCCCGTGTGACCTTTCCAGACGTGCCAATCCCGTATGCGAGGCACATGGAGCAGTTCTGCCTGCCCAATCCTGACAAGATTGTCGCCGCCTATCGCAAGATGTAGAATTTCGTCGCAAGTACAGGAGCGAACGCATGGCGACAGAAGTGAAGGTGCCGAAGGATCTTTGGCAGGATGACGGCATGGAAGCCGTCATAACCAACTGGCTGGCAAGTGACGGCGCAAATGTGCGCAAGGGCGCGCTGATCGCCGAGATCATGGTTGAGAAGTCGCAGTTCGAAATCACTGCGCCTGCCGACGGAACTCTGACGATCACGAAACAGTTCGATGATATTGTGCGCAAGGGGGACGTGATCGGACAGATCACGTGACCACTCCGGTGGCGACCGACCCTGTGCGAGTGCTGGCTCTTGCCGACGCTCTGGCGTGGGAGGCTGCACGCCTGACCGACATTGCCGCCGGACGCCGCGATGCCGCTGCCCAGCTTTGGTCCTGCGAACCTGCGCTGGTTGCGCCTTCCAAGATGGCCAAGCTTCCCGATTTCGCCCGCGCATGTGCGCAGGCCGCCGATGCTGGCTGGCCGGTGCATCTGCGCGCCACAGGCGGCGAACTGGTGCCGCAGGGGCCTGACATCGTTAACCTGCCACTTTTGTTTCGCGCGCCGCAGGGCGCGGCGTCCACGCTGGAAAGCGCCTACAAGCGCCTGACTGCGCCGATCCGCGAGGCACTTTCCCAAGCAGGCATAAGCTCTTGCCACGGATCTGTGGCGGGTGCCTTTTGTGATGGCCGGTTTAACATAACCGTGATGGGCCGGAAATTCGCCGGAACCGCTCAGCGCTGGCGCCCGATGGCGGGTGAAATGGCAGTTCAGACCCATGCGATGATGTTGATACGCACCCCGGACGAAAACACGATCACGACGCTCAACCGTTTTTATCTCGATTGTGGAATAAAACGGGTAATCCATGCCGGGGTGCATGTCGGATTGCAGGACCTGGTTCAACTGAACGACAAGGAAGCTATCCAACACCGTTTCCTCCACATGATCGCTGATCGGGCACATTTGTGGTCGGCGCCGCGACTGTCATGATGGGGTCTGATGCGGGAGGGGGGCAGAATAGTACGTCCGGCATTGCCAAGTTGTTTCGGGGTGATTTGAAACAGGCACTTCAGCTGATTTCAAGCCGCCATCTATGCAGCGTAGGCTGCCCGGAGCCTGTCCGCGTCCGATTGAGCGTGGCGATAAGATGTGACGGTGAGCCGATA
>CAYZKE010000238.1:4148-5691 GCA_964478505.1 uncultured Loktanella sp. | reverse complement strand
TCCTTGGGCAATTTCTTTACCATCCGCGACCTGCTGGATCAGGGTATCCCGGGCGAGGTGATCCGGTTGGTGATGCTGGGCACGCATTACAGCAAGACGATGGACTGGACCGAGGCCCGCCGGGCCGAAGCCGAAGGCACCTTGCGCAAATGGTACGGGATCTTGCACGGGCACGGTTTTGGCCCCGAACTGATCGCTGCGTTGCGCGCCGAGGGTAAATGGCAGCCCGATGCCGAATTTATCGGCGTCTTGGCCAACGACCTGAATACCCCGGGCGCATTGGCGCGGCTGCATGTGTTGTCGAAGGGGAAAACGCCGGTGGCGCTGGCAGGTTTTGCTTACGGGCTTCAAATGCTGGGGCTGGTGAACGACTGGGCCCACATCCCGCAATTCGATGGCGGCGAGGCAGGCGATGGTGTCGCCCCTGCGATCGCCGCGCGCGTTGATGCTTTGCTGACCGAGCGTGCGGCGGCGCGGGCCGCCAAGGATTGGGCGCGCGCGGATGAGGTGCGCGATATCCTCAATGCCGCTGGCGTGCAGGTCACGGATGTGGGCGGGCAGGCGACATGGACGCCGGGCCCTGATTTCGACGCAGCCAAGCTGGAGGGGATGTGATGGCCAAAGAACGCCTCTACCTCTTCGACACAACGCTGCGCGACGGGGCGCAGACCCAGGGGGTGCAGTTTTCAGCTGGTGAAAAGCATCAGATCGCTGCTGTGCTGGACGGTCTGGGGCTCGACTATATCGAAGGCGGCTGGCCCGGGGCGAACCCGACAGATACGGATTTTTTTGCAAACCCGCCGCAAACCAAAGCCACCTTTACCGCCTTTGGCATGACCAAGCGCAATGGCCGGTCCGCCGAGAATGACGACGTGCTGGCGGCTGTGATGAATGCGGGCACGCCTGCAGTCTGTCTGGTGGGCAAGGCGCATGATTTTCATGTGACGACCGCCCTTGGCATCAGCCTTGCGGACAACATCGAGAACGTGACCGCCAGCTTTGCGCATCTTGCCGCGCGAGGTCGTGAGGGGCTCTTTGACGCCGAGCATTTCTTTGATGGCTACAAGGCGAACCCGGACTATGCCGTGCAGGTCGTGCATGCGGCCTACAAGGCTGGTGCGCGCTGGATTGTGCTCTGCGATACCAATGGCGGGGTGCTGCCGCATGAGGTGTCGCAAATTGTCACCGAGGTGATTGCCAGCGGAATTCCGGGCGATCATCTGGCGATCCATACACACAACGACACCGAAAACGCGGTGGCAAATTCACTGGCCGCAGTGCTGGCAGGCGTGCGGCAGGTCCAAGGGACACTCAATGGCTTGGGCGAGCGGTGCGGCAACGCCAACCTGACCACACTGATCCCGACGCTGCTGCTGAAAGAGCCCTATGCCAGCCGGTTTGAAACGGGTGTCTCGCCGGAAGCGCTGAAGGGGCTGCGCCGTGCATCACGCCTGCTGGATGATATCCTGAACCGTGTGCCCGCCAAACAGGCGCCTTACGTCGGCGCGTCGGCCTTTGCGCATAAATCGGGGCTGCATGCCTC
>CAYZKE010000238.1:494-4138 GCA_964478505.1 uncultured Loktanella sp. | reverse complement strand
CAGGCGGGGCAGTCCAACCTGCGCGCCCGTCTGCTGGAGGCAGGGCTTGAGGTCGCAGCCGATGATCCCGCCTTGGCGCGGATTGTCGAACGGGTCAAGGAACGCGAGGCGCAGGGCTATTCCTATGACACCGCACAGGCCAGTTTCGAGCTCTTGGCGCGTGAGGAACTTGGCGCTTTGCCACGTTTCTTCGAGGTTAAACGCTACCGTGTTACCGTCGAGCGGCGGAAGAACAAGCGCAACCAGATGGTGTCGATCTCGGAGGCGGTTGTTGTCACCAAGGTTCGCGGCCAGAAGATGCTGAACGTGAGTGAAAGCCAAGGGCCCGATGGGTCGGATCAGGGTCCTGTTAACGCGCTGTCACGTGCTTTGTCCAAGGACCTTGGCCCTTATCAGGACATCATCGACGACATGCAGCTTGTCGATTTCAAGGTGCGCATCACTAACGGCGGCACTGAGGCTGTGACCCGCGTTATCATCGACAGCGAGGATGGCAAGGGCAGGTCATGGTCGACGGTGGGGGTGAGCGCCAATATCGTGGACGCGTCCTTTGATGCGCTGATCGACGCGATCAATTGGAAGCTGATCCGCGACGGCGCAAAGGCAGATGCATGAGCTTTGAGGCCTGCGCTGCACTGGTTGAAAAGGCCGATCCGCTGCGGTTTCGGGCGGCGATGGCAGCACCCGTGTCAGCGCGCAAGATTCTCTTCCCGCTTTATGCCTTTAACATCGAGGTCGCGCGCGCCCCTTGGGTGACACAAGAGGCGATGATCGCCGAAATGCGCCTGCAATGGTGGCGTGATGCGCTGGAAGAGATTGCCGACGGCAAAACACCACGCCGCCATGAGGTGGTGGATGCGCTGGCAGAGTGTCTCGATGCAGAAGGCGCGCGCTGTCTGGACGGTTTGGTCGCCGCGCGGCGGTGGGATGTTTATTCCGAGCCTTTCGAGGACCGCGCGCATTTTGATGAATATATCAATGCAACTTCGGCGCATCTGATGTGGACCGCCGCCCGCCTGTTGGGCGAGGCAGATGAAGGGGTCGTGCGTGATTTCGGTTATGGCGTCGGGGTTGCGAATATTCTTCAGGCCTATCCCGCGCTCAATGGTCAGGGCCGCAAGCCTTTGGCCGATACCAGCGACGCCGCCACTGCGGCGTTGGCTGCCTCCGGTCAGGCGCGTCTGGATAAGGCGCGCAAAAGCCGCCGTTCTGTATCAAAGGCGGCAGGGGCTGCGTTGATTGCAGGCTATCATGCGCGGCCTGTGCTGCAACGGGTTCAGCGTGAACCGGCACGTGTTGTGGCGGATGCGCTTGACGTGAACCCTGCGCGCGACAGTCTGCGGTTCCTCAACGTCACCTTGCGCGGGTGGTGGCACTGAACAATTTTCGTCGAAAATTGTTGGCATCCCCCAAGATTTTTCGACGAAAAATCTTGTTCTCTAGACCGCCATTCTGGGTTGCCGCACCAGCCAGATCAGTGACCCGCCAGCCAGCACGAGGAACGGCACCATCGCAAGGTTCACCGCATTCCAGCCCTCAACAGCGGTGCCGCCCGAGCAGTTCATCAAACCGCCCGAGGCCAGCGAAGCCACAGTCACCATGCCAAAGACGATCATGTCGTTCATGCCTTGCACTGCGCCGCGCTCTTCTGGACGGTGCGCGCCTGCCAGCATTGTGGTGGCCCCGATAAAGCCAAAGTTCCAGCCAAGCCCCAAGAGGATCAGCGCAATGTAGAAATTGGTCAGCGCGACACCGGACAATGCAACGACACCGGCAAAGGCCAGAATGATCAGCCCCAGCGAGACGATCCGCTCGACCCCGAAACGCGCAATCAGGTGGCCGGTGAAGAAGGAGGGGGCAAACATCGCCAAGACATGGGCCGAGACGATGTCATTGGCGTTCGCTGTGGTGAAGCCACAACCCACCACTGCCAACGGTGTCGAAGTCATCACAAGGTTCATCAAAGAATATGAGACCATCGCACAGATGATCGCCACAAGCACCCTTGGGTCGCGCAGCAGTTCAAGCCGCGAACGCCCAACCACCGCTATGGTTTCCGGTTCACGTTTGGTGCCTTTGGGCAGGTCGAGCCAGAGAAACAGAAGCATGCCCACAAGGTTCAGCACGATAATCGCCATATATGTGCCCAAGAACGGCACGACATAGGCGTCTTGCACCAGTTTGTTCAGCTGCGGCCCGATCACGGCCGACAACAGCCCGCCCGCCATAACATATGAAATGGCTTTGGGGCGAAACGCCTCGGAGGCGGTATCGGTGGCGGCAAAGCGGTAGAAGCCTTGCGCGGACATATAAATGCCGGTCAGGTAGGACCCCGCTAGTAGGATAAAGAACGAGCCTGTATAGAGGCCGTAAGCCGAGACAGCGGCCCCCACAGCACCCGCGAACGCCCCAAGGAAAAAGCCAAACCGGCGTCCGTTGCGTTGCATTAAGGGGCTGATCCACGGGGCCGTTGTCATCGAGCCAAACACGATGAACGAGATCGGCAGTGTGGCAAGGCAGGGGTTCGAGGCCAATTGGCCGCCCACGAGCCCCCCGACCACAAAGATCATGGGGAGTTGTGCGCCCAAGATTGCTTGGGCCAACACAAGGACGGCCACATTGCGTTTGGCCCGTTTGTCATCTGTCACTATCATTTTTGCATCGTTACGCCTGCGGCTTTGCGGGCGCAAGTCTTGGGTTAGGCTGCGTCAATTATATGAGCGAAACTGCCGCTGACGTTGTTGTGGATCAAACCCATTGCGGGCAGGGCGGTATCTTCGGCGGCACTGGCCTTGAACAGCGGCGCACCTTCGGCCTTTAACGTTGTCGCATAGTGAAACTCATGCCCGCTCCAGGCGCCAGCGAATGGGCCAGCAGCCGCGTGCAGGTGGCGATATCCCAAATGCAGCTTGCGTTCGGCAAAGGATGTTTCAAGCGCGAGGAGCCCTGCCATTTGATGTGCTGTCCCGTCCGCGTCGATCAAGGCCTCGCCCAGCGTCATATACCCGCCGCATTCCCCGTAGATCTGGGCGGTTGATCTGCGCAACGATCCCAGAAAGCGGGCGTTCGCCGCAAGGTGTCCGGCGTAGAGTTCGGGATAGCCGCCGGGCAGATAGATGAGATCTGCATCCGGCGCTGCCTCATCTGAGAGGGGCGAGAAGAACTGCAAGTCCGCCCCTGCGTCGCGCCAGTCTTGCAGCAGGTGCGGATAGCTAAAGGCAAAGGCCGCATCCTGGGCGATTGCAATGCGTTGGGCTGGTGGAACGGTTTTGTGGGACGGACCGGATGCGTATGCTGTGGCGCGTAGCATCGTCTGGAGTGTATCCATGTCGCAGTGATGCGTGATCAAGGCGGCGGCTGCGTCCAGATAGGCTTCAAGGTCAGGCCTTTCCTGCGCCTGCACCAGACCGAGATGCCGTGACGGCTGGCTCAGGGCCGCTGTGCGGGGAATAACGCCGAGGATAGGTACATTTGCAAGCGCGCGCCGGAGTATGGCTTCGTGTCGGGGCGACCCCACGTTGTTGAGGATCACGCCGGCAATCCGCACATCCGCGTCATGGGCGATGAATCCCTGGACCAAGGGCGCGACCGACCCTGCCATTTTGCCGGCATCCACGATCAGTATCACAGGCAGACCCAAGATG
>CAYZKE010000238.1:0-379 GCA_964478505.1 uncultured Loktanella sp. | reverse complement strand
AGGCGGCTTCGTGAAACCGCGGATCGATGTAATCCGGACCTGACTTCGCGCCCCGCACAGAAAGGCCGCGGTTCTTGAGCGCGCGCAGGATGCCCAAGGTGACGGTTGTCTTGCCGCTGCCGGAAGCGGGGGCTGCAAGAATGAAGCTCATCGCGCGAGGAGGCGCAGGGATGCCTCCGGCGGAAGTTTGAATGGACATGGAAAGAGGGGTGGCATCTATGCCTCAGGCAGATTCGGCGGGGCGGCCACGGCCCAAGGGGTCAAGATTGCGCGGTGCGTTCCCTGCGGCCATGCCCTGCCAGTCGAGCACCTGCCGCATCAGCACGGATTGCCCGATGCAGATAATCGCGGGCGGGGCCAGTGCGGCGGCGGCGATGTC
>CAYZKE010000237.1:0-5700 GCA_964478505.1 uncultured Loktanella sp. | reverse complement strand
GTAGGGGATATTTTCGGCGGCGGCCGTGCGCGCCAGCATCTGTTCCGCGCCGGGCCAGATCAGTCCCGACATGCCGACAGGAGCGATGCCAATCGGCAGCGGATGCGTGTGGCCCAGCAGGGTTGTCGAAAGATCAGGTTTGAATTCGCCATGCAGGATCGAGGGGTTGAACAACACCTGATCCAGCTGCGCGCGGTTACGTCTCTGTGTGGCCTCCACCCCTGTGGCGCTATCGAGGTATTCCCACACGAAATGCGGGATCCGCCTGCGCGCGCGGGCCTTGAGATCGGAAATGGCGGGGTAGCGGCTATGGTATGTCATTGGCTGACGCTATTGCGGCTCAGGTGTGCTTGGCAATGGGTCGGAGCCTCCGGCGGGGATATTTTTCGGGCCAATAATAACGATGAGAACGGAAGTAGAACAAGGCTTTTCACCCGCGCCCGTTGGCGCTATGTGTGAAGGATGAGCAGTTTTTCCGAAGATGATGCCTTTGAGGCGGCTGCCGTGCCACTGAGCCAGCGGGCGATGGCGCGGCCGAGTGCGGCCTATCTGGACGGTTTGAACCCCGCGCAGCGCGAGGCGGTCGAGACCTTGAGCGGGCCTGTTTTGATGTTGGCGGGGGCAGGGACCGGCAAGACCAAGGCGCTGACCACCCGCATCACCCATCTTCTTGCTACAGGGACTGCACGGCCGCATGAGATATTGGCGGTGACCTTTACCAACAAAGCCGCGCGCGAGATGAAATCGCGCATCGGCGGGTTGATGGGCGAAGCGGTCGAGGGGATGCCTTGGTTGGGGACTTTCCATTCGGTCTGCGCCAAGCAGTTGCGGCGTCATGCGGAATTGGTGGGCCTCAAGTCGAATTTCACTATTCTGGATACCGACGACCAGATCCGCCTGATGAAGCAACTGATCGAGGCGGCAGGTATAGATCACAAACGCTGGCCCGCGCGGATGCTTTCGGGGATCATTGATGGCTGGAAGAACAAGGCGCTGACACCCGACAAGGTGCCTGTCGCCGATAGCGGTGCCTTTGATCATAAGGGCATTGAACTCTACGCCGCCTATCAGCGCCGTTTGCTGGACCTGAACGCTGTCGATTTCGGCGATATTCTTTTGCATATGGTGACGATTTTCCAAAAGCACGAAGACGTGCTGGATCAATACCAACGCTGGTTCCGCTATATTCTGGTGGACGAGTATCAGGATACCAACGTTGCACAGTACATGTGGCTGCGCCTGCTTGCCGCATCACACAAAAACATCTGCTGTGTCGGCGATGACGACCAGTCGATCTATGGCTGGCGCGGGGCCGAGGTGGGCAACATCCTGCGGTTCGAGAAGGATTTTCCGGGCGCACATGTGGTGCGGCTCGAGGAGAATTATCGCTCGACACCGCATATTCTGGCGGCGGCATCCGGCGTGATTGCCGCCAATAAGGGGCGGTTGGGCAAGACCTTGTTCACGTCTCGGACCGATGGCGAAAAGGTGCGTTTGATCGGTCACTGGGATGGCGAGGAAGAGGCGCGCTGGATCGGCGAAGAGGTTGAAGCGATGCAACGCGGGACGCGCGGCATGGCACCCATGGGGCTTGATGATATGGCGATCCTCGTGCGCGCCAGCCATCAGATGCGCGCCTTTGAGGACCGGTTCTTGACCATCGGCCTGCCATACCGCGTGATCGGCGGCCCGCGTTTCTATGAACGGATGGAGATCCGCGACGCGATGGCCTACCTCCGGCTGGCCGTGTCGCCTGAGGATGATCTGGCTTTTGAGCGTATCGTGAATACGCCAAAGCGTGGCCTTGGGGACAAGGCGGTACAGACGATCCAACGCACGGCGCGGACGAATGGTGTGTCGCTGGTCGAAGGGGCGCGGCTCTGCTGTCAGGGCAAGTTGCTGGGCGGCAAGGGCTTGAAGGAGCTGACTGTGCTGGTTGCAAGCCTTGACCGGTGGCAAGCCAGAATACGGTTCTGTGAAGCGAGAATACCTGAACTTCAAGGACAGGTTGAGATGCTCGAAACGCTCATCATTGATAATCAGGACAAAGATGAGGGACAGGAAGAAGCTTGGCGTAGGCAGATCGATGCCTGCGCAGCTGAATTGGCGGAACTTGATCAATACCACATCGAACTGGCTGAGATGATCCTAGATGAGAGCGGCTACACCGGGTTCTGGCAGAACGACAAGACACCAGAGGCACCGGGGCGGCTTGAGAACCTCAAGGAACTCGTCAAAGCGCTGGAGAATTTCGAGAACCTGCAAGGGTTTCTCGAACACGTCAGCCTGATCATGGACAATGAGACCGAAGAGCAGGGCGAGAAGGTGAGCATCATGACCTTGCACGCAGCAAAGGGCCTTGAATTTCCTGCCGTGTTTCTGCCGGGCTGGGAGGACGGGCTATTCCCGTCACAACGGTCGATGGACGAAAGCGGGGTCAAAGGCCTCGAAGAAGAGCGGCGACTGGCCTATGTTGGCATTACCCGCGCCGAAGAGATTTGCACCGTGTCTTTTGCGGCTAACCGGCGGGTTTATGGGCAATGGCAATCGGCAATGCCATCGCGCTTTATTGACGAGCTGCCAGTGGATCATGTCGAGGTGCTGACACCGCCGGGCCTTTATGGCGGTGGCTATGGTGCGGCCGGCATGGCGGCAAGCGCATCTCCTGCAATGGCGGGCATGGTGGGGTCCGACCTGCATGAAAAGGCGCATAGTGCGGATGTCTATAATTCCCCCGGCTGGCGGCGGTTGCAGTCGCGCAGCCAGCAGCGCGGCATGGCAATGCCGTCCGAAGCACGCAATATGACCATTGATATGACCGCCGTCAGCGCCTTTACCGAAGGGGAGCGCGTGTTCCACCAGAAATTCGGCTATGGCGAAGTGATCGGGATCGAAGGCGACAAGCTGGTGATCGCTTTCGATAAGGCAGGATCAAAGCATGTGGTGGCGCAATATGTGGTCAGCGCCGACAAAGCCGACGACGTGCCGTTTTAGGATCAGCACACTTGAAATGCAAAGCCGCAAATATGCTTAGAGTTACCGGCCCCGTCTAATGCAACGCGTATCGGCGCATGATCTGCGCAGGCTGAACTTCGCTGCATTGCTACTCAGAGCCGTCTTAAGTGGCTATTTATGATGACCGGTGTTGCTGTATAAGAGGCGCTGTAAGTCTATCAAGAATTGAAGATTTGGCGGTATTGATGCATTCTGAAGTGGCCCAACTCTTCCGGTATTCTCTGGGTTTTATTGCGTTAATATCATTCGTGGGGTGCCTGTGTATCATCGCACTGGCGCAGGTTTTCCCTTGGTTGTGCGGCCGGAGCGATGACGAAAATGCAGTTCAATCAATGCATTCGCGGCCAACACCCCGTATCGGCGGCGTCGCGATCTTCCTTACGCTGGCACTGGGTGTGGTCTTCGCGCCCACCACAATCGTGCAGAGTTATCTTGGCGTTATCATCGCGACAACGCTGCTATTTTTCGTGGGGTTGAGCGAAGACTTGGGTTTTCGGGTTTCACCGCGTAACCGGCTATTCGCAGTTTGCATTGCCAGTTTAGTGGTCATCGTCCTGTTGGGGGTTTGGTTGCCGCGTATCAGCATGCCCTATTTTGATCTGCTGATGCAGTATTGGATTGTCGGTGTTCCTTTCACCTTGCTGATCACAGCAGGCGTTGCGAACGGGTTCAACCTGATCGATGGTGTCAACGGTCTCGCGGCTTTAACCGCAATCGGCGCTTCGGTATCCATCGCGTTTATTTCGCTGCAGGCAGGATATGACACGATGGCCATGGTGAGCATGATGCTTGCTGCGGTCGTCTTTGGCTTCTTTTTGGTCAATTTCCCATTTGGGATCATTTTCCTCGGGGACGCTGGTGCATATACGATCGGATTTGTACTTAGCTGGTTTGGCATTGCCGTGCTGATCGATTCATCTCAGGTCTCTGCCTGGGCCATCCTGCTCACCCTGTTCTGGCCGCTCGCGGATACGGTTTTTGCGATATACCGGCGCAGCAGATCGAAAAAAGATGCGATGGCGCCTGACCGGTTGCACTTTCACCAACTGGTGATGCGCGGGTTGGAGATTTGCATTCTCGGACGCAAGCGGCGCCGCATTGCCAATCCGCTGACGACACTTGTGCTGGCACCATTTGTGATTGCCCCGCAGGTGTGCGGGGTGCTTTTGTGGGACCATAACCGCGCGGCGTTTTTCACTGTGTTGGCGTTTCTCGCCGTTTTTATTGCGTCTTATCTGGTGGCCGTACCAGCCATTCGTGCCTGTCGGCAAAGACCGCAAGAGGCCTAGTCCTCCGTCCCGATTTTCACATCGCTATTCGATGTTCAGAGAACAAGAAGCCTTGTCAAACGCGTGACACCTTCGCGGACCAGACTGGCATCTCCACGCGCTTCGACATTCAAGCGGACAATCGGCTCGGTATTCGAGCTGCGCAGATTGAAACGCCAGTCCCCCATGATCATTCCGAGGCCGTCCGTTTCGTCGATTGCGATGGCCTGGGGGGCGTATGCGGCGCGGACCCGCGCGATTGCCTCCTTTGGATCATCCAGCGAGAAATTGATCTCGCCCGACGACGGGAAGGCAATCTTGCGCTGCGCCACGAGATCCGCAAGACGGCCATTGCGGCTGACCAGTTCGGCCACCAAGAGCAAGGGAATCATTCCGCTGTCACAGTAGACGAAGTCGCGGAAATAGTGGTGCGCTGACATTTCGCCGCCGTAAATGGCGTTTTCATCGCGCATCGCCTGTTTGATAAAGGCGTGTCCGGTGGGTGATTGCACGGCGTGTCCGCCTGATTTGCTGACGATATCTTGGGTGTTCCAAATGATCCGGGGATCATGGATAATTTTCGCCCCCGGTTCTTTGGCCAAGAACGCCTCGGCCAAGAGCCCCACGACATACTCCCCGTCGATAAAATTGCCCGCGTGGTCAAAGAAGAAACAGCGGTCAAAATCGCCGTCCCATGCGACGCCGAAATCGGCACCAGAACGGGTAACAGCCGATGCCGTTGCGGGGCGGTTCTCGGGCAAAAGCGGGTTGGGGATACCTTGGGGGAAGGTGCCATCGGGCGTATGGAAGAGCCGCTGAAAGGTCAGTGGCGCGCCAAGCTCAGTGAGCTTTTCGGCAATGGCGTCAAAGGTTGGTCCTGCTGTCCCGTGTCCCGCGTTCACCAATATTTTGAGAGGCTTGAGCGCGCCCACATCAACGAAAGACATCATGCAATCGACATAGGCGGCGCGGGCCGCAACGGACACATCGCGCATCGTGCCAGCGGTGCTTACATCCGTGAAGGCATTGTTCTCAGCCAGCGTTTTTATCCGCGCCAGACCCGTCGCCGCATCCAGCGGGGCAGAGCCAGCCCGCACCATTTTCATCCCGTTATAATCCATCGGATTATGGGACGCAGTCACGCAGATGCCGCCATCAGCTTTGAAGTGGGTTGTGGCGAAATACATCTCTTCGGTGCCCGCAAGCCCAAGATCAAGCACATCACAGCCCGCGTCCATCACGCCGCGCGCGACACTTGCGGCAAGTTCTTCCGAAGAGGCCCTGACGTCGCGTCCCAGGACCACAGATTTTGCCCCTAATGCTTCGGCAAAGGCGCGGCCAATGCGGTAGGCGATCCCGGCATCAAGATCGACCCCAAGCCGCCCCCTGATATCGTAGGCTTTGAAACAGGATAGCG
>CAYZKE010000236.1:3771-5715 GCA_964478505.1 uncultured Loktanella sp. | reverse complement strand
AAGCGGCCGCAAAGGGGTTGTCCGGATCAATCTGCTTTTCGCGCTTGGGTTTGGCTTGGAAAGTCTGCGGTTTATTACTGCTACCTTGCGGTTTGCCTTTGCCCTTTGGCTTGCCTTTGCCACGGGGGCGCGCATCGCCTTGCGGGCGGGCAGGACGTGCAGCGCGGCCACCCCATGTGAAGGTGTAAAACACTTCCTGTTCACCCTCCGCACCCGTGTCCGGCATAGCAGGTGGGGTGTCTGCCGGGATTTCCGGTGGTATATCCGCTGGCGTTTCGTCAGGTGGGTTTATTGGGGTCTCTTGTGGCGCGTCAGGCGGGGTTTCGACGGGCGGCGTGCCTGGCAGTTCCTGCGGCACGTCAGGTGCATCTGGTGTCTGGGGCGCCTCTGGTGGACGTGCCGCTTTCACCTTTTCGCGCTCACCCTTCTCGGCCTTATAACCAAGACCGGTCATCAGATCGGCGAACTGTTCCAGCGTCATGCCGGTGATCGACAGCATGTCGGGGTTCGCTTCGAACCCGCCACGACTATCCTTGTCGCGCAGCATATCGGCGAGGCGTTCCAGCATATCAATGCGGATTGCGCGTTCGCCAGCAGCGCGGTAGCCCGCCATCGCATAATACCCTGCAACCGCATCCTGAGCGGCAGGGACCGTCACCAGACCGGGGGGCGGGCTTTCAGGGAATTCGCCCAAACCTTTGGCCAGCGACCACAACACAAGCCGCAGACGTGTCGGCGCGGGCTTGAGCAGAAGCGGCATGAAAATCGTGAACTGGCCGAAACGCACACCGTGCTTGCGCAACGCGCCACGGGCGTCCTGATCAAGTGCCTTGACCTCATCGGAAACTTCACCGCGCGGGATGATCCCGAACTCCTCGGCCATGCGGAAGGCAAAGCCCTTCGCGGCGCCCGTCAGTGCCTCATCGTTTTTCAGCGCGATAATCGGCTCAAATCCGGCGGCAATCTTGCGGTCGATGAAATGCTGCAAACGGCGCTGCACCTTGGCGGCGACATCGGGGCCTGCCTCTTCATCGACGAACGCCTCAACACCCGGCTTGAACGGATCGTCGCCTTTGACCAATTTGCCAACCGCCTGGCTGCCCCACATCAGGCCGCCCTGTTCGGTGAAATCAATCTCGGGATCGGGGGCGTTATAGAAACGGTCCGCCAGCAAATGGAACTGTGGCACCAGCGCCTGCACCGAAGCCTGACGCAACGTCTTGGCCTCATCGGGGCTGCCTGCCTTGTCCATCCGGAAACGGAACCCTTCCAACCGTCCGACGAATTCGCCCTCGACGGTCACTTCACCCTTGTCATTCACGTCAGCCAAAAGGCTCTCCTTCTGTTTGAGCCGGCGAAGCAGAATGCTGGTCCGCCGGTCCACAAATCTTAGCGTCAATGCGCCGTGCAGCGCATCTGATAGTCGGTCTTCTACCGCGCGGGTTGCATCTCGCCAATGAGATTCGTCAACCAGCCACCCTTTCCTTTGTGCCACATATGTCCAGGTCCGGATATACGCGAGCCGCTTGGAGAGCGTATCAATGTCTCCGTCGGTGCGGTCAATGCGTTTGACCTGCAGCGCGAACCAGTTGGCGGACACATGCCCAAGTTGGTGCAGATCGTTGTAGATATGCGTCAAAAGGGCTGCGTGTTCACCTTTGCTGATGCCACGAAAATCGGGTACGCGGCACACATCCCAAAGCAGTTTGACCGAAGGACCATCCGTCGCACGCGCGGCCACCTCGGTGTCCATCGCCAGAGCTTTGAGCGCTGCCAGATCATCACTTTCGCGTACACGGGTCAACCACGGGTCCTCGGTGCGGTCTTCCAGCGTGGCAATCAGACGCTTAACCGACCCGAATTGCAAACGACTATTGCGCCATTGCAGTTTCTTGATCGGGGCAAAGCGGTGATCGCAAATCGCCTGCGCGACACCCTCGTCCA
>CAYZKE010000236.1:0-3671 GCA_964478505.1 uncultured Loktanella sp. | reverse complement strand
CCCATCACCACAGCAGCACCGCCTTTGGTGCGGCGCAAAAGTTCTGCGATGGCATAAACGTTTTCGACCGAAAACCCCACGATTGCCGATCGTGCAGGCATCCGACTCAGTTTCTTGGACCCTGAATAGGTGAGTTGCGACATCCGCTCACGGCGCATGAACGACGCCTCAGGCACCAAGGCCGAGATCGCACCGCGCATTGTCTCTGCGCCCAGAAACAGGGTCTCATGCAGGCCCCGGGCATTCAGCAAACGGTCAGTAAAGATATGGCCCCGTTCGGGATCGGCGCAGAGCTGGATTTCATCAACGGCCAGAAAATCGCACCCCATGCCCTCGGGCATCGCCTCAACCGTGCAGACCCAATAGGCCGCACGCGGCGGCACGATCCGCTCTTCTCCGGTCACAAGCGCCACGACGCCGGGGCCACGCACAGCCACAATCCGGTCGTAAACCTCGCGCGCCAAGAGCCGCAGCGGCAAGCCGATCACACCGGTGCGGTAGGCCAGCATCCGTTCAATCGCGTAGTGCGTCTTGCCAGTATTCGTCGGCCCAAGCACGGCCGTGATCCGGGACACCGTCATATTCTTCCCCGAACCAATCGGAGCGCCAGTGCCTAGAGCGCCTGACCCTCAAGCTGCAGTTCCAGACGATCAACGGCCTCCAGCGCTTCGCGTGCATTGGGGTTGATCGCAAGAACCATTTCATAAACTTCAAGCGCATCTTCGGGGCGCTCTAATTCTTCCATCATCAAAGCAAGACCGCGCATCGCCTCAAAGTGACGCGGGTTCAATGCCAGCACCTGACGCACATCGTTCAGAGCAGGGCCAATCCGCCCGAGGAAATAATAAGCCGACGCACGACCATAATACCCTTCGGCAAAATCCGGCGCATGATCGACCAAAGCGGTGAAATGTTCGACGGCCACTTCGGGTGCGCCGTCTTCCAGCGCATCCTTACCGCGACGCAGCAGCAGGTCCATCGCGGGCGAGCCGCTGTTTTCCCACTGTGCAATGATCTGCCGTTCGATACGCGCATAGGTGCTTTCATCCGCGGCCGCGAGCTCTTGAAAAAGTTCATCCAAGGGCTTTTGTTGCGCGTAAGCGGGTAAGGAAAACCCAACCGTAAGGCAAAGTGCCGTAACGATACATTTGAAGCGATGTGCGTGCATAACCATAACGGTAATGTAGCGCACTATGCGGCCAACACCAGAGGTCGCAGGGTGATATCAACCAATAGAGGACTAAAAAATGAGTGATGTTGTAACAGAGGCCGTTGCCGCCCTAAACGCAAAGATGGGTGGGGCCGGTTTTGACGGCAGCGCAAAATTCGAAATTGAGGGTGAAGGTAGTATCATCATCGACCAGAATGGCGCTCACGCAGGTGACGACGATACAGACGTCACCCTGACGGCCTCGACCGAGACGTTCAAAGCCATTCTCGACGGCGAAATGAACCCGACGACCGCCTATATGACCAGCAAACTCAGTATTGACGGTGACATGGGCCAAGCCATGAAGCTGGCGGGTGTTCTGAGCTAATGCACGATGCGGCTCCTCTTTTCGAAGATATTGCTGGCGGTCCCGCCGGAGGGGTCGCCCATTGGCTGACAACATCTGACGGGGTGCGCATCCGCGTGGGCCATTGGCCTCTGGCCGGTGCCAAAGGCACCGTGCTGATCTTTCCGGGCCGCACCGAATATGTCGAAAAATACGGCAATACCGCCCAAGCCCTGCAAGACCGCGGATACGCTAGTCTGGCGATTGACTGGCGCGGCCAGGGCATTGCCGACCGTATGACACCCAAACGGGCGATCGGGCATGTCGGTGCATTTTCGGACTATCAAAAAGATGTGACCGTGACGCTCGCCTACGCACAAGAAGTCGGTCTTCCGCGCCCCTATTTCCTGCTGGGGCACTCAATGGGGGGCTGTATCGGTCTGCGCGCGTTGATCGAAGGGCTGGACGTTCAGGCCGCGATGTTCTCGGCGCCGATGTGGGGCGTTCAGATGGCCACCCTGTTACGCCCCGTCGCATGGGGGCTCTCCGCGATGAGCACACCTTTGGGGTTCGACCAGAATATCGTGCCCGGCCAGTCCGAGGAAAGTTATCCGTTGCGCGAGACGTTTGAAGCAAACACGCTGACCAATGATCCCGAGATGTGGGCGCAATTCGGCACGCAGCTTCGCCAACAGCCCGATCTGGGCCTTGGCGGGCCATCTCTACGCTGGCTCAACGCCTCTTTGCGTGAAATGCATCAACTCAGCACCGCCCCCTCGCCGCAGGTGCCCTGCCTGACCTATCTGGGCACCGACGAAGTGATCGTTGATCCCTCGCGTATCCGCGAACGGATGAACAAATGGCGGGGCGGCACCCTGCGCGTCATTGAAGGCGGCAAGCACGAGATGCTGATGGATATGCCCGAAGTGCGCGACATGATCTTTGATGAGACGGCCGCGTTTTTTGACGCACAACTGACACCCGTCGCCTAGCCCAGATCGCTGTCCGTCCGCACCTGAAAACCGGCGCCACGTAACTCACTGACCACCTCTGTTACATGTTGCTGGTCGCGCGCTTCGATCACGATCTCAAGCTCGGCTTGCTTGAGCGACACGGTTTGCATCATCCGCTGGTGGATCACCTCGATCACGTTCGCCCCCGCAGCACCAATAATGCGCGAGATATCCGACAGCTGCCCGGGTGTGTCGTCAATCTCGAAGGTCAGACGGGTAATCCGGCCGTCACGCACCAGTCCGCGCAGAATGAGTGTCGAAAGCAGGCGCGAATCGATATTCCCCCCGCAGACAACCAGCCCCACTTTTTTGCCTGCAAAATCCTTGGCGTGTTTTTCGATGACAGCAAGACCAGCGCCCGCTGCCCCTTCGGCGACAATCTTTTCTTGTGACAGCAAATCAAACACCGCCGCTTCGATCTCTGATTCCGTGGCGGTTTCCACGCGGTCCACATAGCGCTTAATGATGTCCAGATTGGCAGGCGCAGGTTCGCGCACTGCGATCCCCTCGGCCAAGGTCGCGCCGCCAAAATTGGTGCCGACAGCATCAAACTGCGCTTTCACCGCATCGAAATTCGCCGCCTGCGCGCCGATCACCTGCACGTCAGGTTTTACCGATTTTGCAGCAACGGCCATCCCCGCGATCAAGCCGCCGCCGCCAATCGGGACGACAATCACATCCAGATCAGGTTGCTGTTCCAACATCTCAAGCGCCACGGTCCCCTGCCCTGCAGCAACCACGGGATCATCAAAGGGGTGCACAAAAGTCATGCCCTTTTCCGCTGCCATATCGAGGGTGAATTGCACACTTTCGTCAAAACCCTTACCATGCAGCACGACAACCGCGCCGAAATCCTTGGTGCGTTTGACTTTGTTAAAGGGCGTGCCCTCGGGCATGACAATCACCGCAGGAATGCCAAGGCGGCTGGCGTGATAAGCCACGCCCTGGGCATGGTTGCCTGCGCTGCACGCAATCACACCCGCGCCGCGTTCGGCGTCGCTCAGCGTGAGCAGTTTAGCCAAAGCCCCGCGTGCCTTGAACGCGTTGGTGTGCTGGAGGTTCTCGAGCTTGAGATAGAGATCAAAGCCCAATTGCAGCGACAAACGCGCGGCGTGGACAGTGGGCGTGCGCATCGTGGCGGGTTTGATCGCCTCATAGGTTT
>CAYZKE010000235.1:0-5718 GCA_964478505.1 uncultured Loktanella sp. | reverse complement strand
TGCTCGATGCGGATCACGTCTTTGTTGCCGGTTGTGGTGATAAAGATGTCTGCGCTATCCAGCACGTCCTCCAACAGAACGACTTCGAAACCGTCCATTGCCGCCTGCAATGCGCAGATCGGATCAACCTCGGTCACCTTCACGCGGGCGCCGGCACCGGCCAGTGACGCGGCAGAGCCTTTGCCCACATCGCCATAACCGCAGACAACGGCCACCTTACCGGCCATCATGGTGTCAGTGGCGCGGCGGATGCCATCGACCAGCGATTCTTTACAGCCGTACTTGTTGTCGAACTTGGATTTGGTGACGCTGTCGTTCACGTTGATCGCTGGGAAAGGCAACTGACCGTTCTTGTGCAGATCATAAAGGCGGTGAACACCGGTTGTCGTTTCCTCGGACACGCCCTTGATCGCATCGCGTGTCTTGGTGAACCAGCCCGGGCTGGCGGCCATACGTTTGGCGATCTGTGCCTTGATCACCGCTTCTTCTTCGGACTGGGGGACAGGGATGATCTCTTCGCCCGCTTCGGCACGTGCGCCCAGCAGAACGTAAAGCGTGGCGTCACCGCCATCATCAAGGATCATGTTGGCGCCTTCCGGGAACATGAAGGACTTGTCCAGATAGTCCCAATGCTCTTCCAGCGACTGTCCCTTGATCGCGAAAACCGGCGTGCCGCCCGCCGCAATTGCCGCGGCAGCGTGATCCTGGGTCGAGAAGATGTTGCAGGATGCCCAGCGCACGTCGGCACCCAGCTCAACCAGTGTTTCGATCAGAACCGCAGTCTGGATCGTCATGTGGAGCGACCCCACAATGCGCGCACCTTTGAGAGGTTTCTTGTCGCCATACTCTTCGCGCAGCGCCATCAGGCCCGGCATTTCTGTTTCCGCAATATCAAGCTCTTTGCGGCCAAATTCTGCAAGGGCGATATCCTTGACAATATAGTCTTTCATTACTGCCTCCTCGGCGGGCGTTAATCAATTTGAAGCGCTGATAGCAGGGGTTTTCCCCTGCGACAATGGCAGCAGTGTCGCGCCTAAGTGACAATCACTTACGAACACTTAAAGGCAGGAAAGTTCATGCCAAGACGGGTGATGCAAACCACACGATGGTTTACGATTTGCAGACACCCCAGTATGTCAGAAGTTGCTGAACGAAGGAGCCACTATGCCCAAAGCCCAACCCCGCGCATGGCAGCGTATGCTGTCCGGACGCAGGCTCGATCTTCTGGATCCGACACCTGTCGATATCGAGATTGAGGATATCGCACACGGCCTTGCCTTTGTGGCGCGCTGGAACGGACAGACAAAAGGTGACTTTGCCTATTCGGTGGCCGAACATTCGCTCTTGGTCACTGAAATTTTCACGCGTCAGCAACCGAAAGCACCGGTCAAATGGCAGCTGGCGGCTCTGCTGCACGATGCACCAGAATACGTCATTGGCGACATGATTAGCCCGGTCAAGGCGGCTGTTGGTCCGGATTACGGTCTGCTGGATGACCGTTTGACTGCAGCGATCCATCTTCGGTTCGGCCTGCCCGCGCAAATTCCTGTCGCAGTAAAGAGGCAGATCAAGAAAGCCGATAAGCTCTCTGCTTGGCTCGAGGCAATCCAGATCGCCGGATTCACACAGGCAGAGGCCGATAAGTACTTCGGAAAACAGGATCCTGAACTGGCAGGAAGCCTCCAAATCAGGTTGCGCCCACCTGTAGCTGTGCGCGACGATTATACTGCGCACTATCACAAACTGGCGGCCGCTCTCTCGTTTGATTAAAAAGCGCAACGCTTGCTTAATGACTCTCGGCGCATACTCGGCAGACAACGCTGCAGGGATGAGAAATGCGCTGGAAATACAATCTGCTTGGGGTGATCAGGCGGCCCTTCTTATTACGCAAGCCCGAGAGGCTATGGGCGCACTACTGCTTAGCGCTCATGATTGTCCTGTGTCTCATCATCTTCAGCTATGTCCAGAACCGTGCCATGGTCGATCGGGGCCTTTTGGCGGCGCAGGCCATCAAACGCAGCAACGGTCAAGTTCTGGCCGCCCAAGACATCATCGCGATATCCGACGGATTGGTTGGCGCCAATGCTGCGGATCTTGCCGAATTCGATTATGCCGTGCTGAATTATGAAGCCGTCTATGCCGACTTGCGGGCATCACAACCCAGCTGGCACCTTTTTGACGACAACCTTGTCAACGCAACCCAGCCCCTGCATCAGAAAACGATATCGTTCCTCGCTGTCGCCAAAGAATTTGCAGCGGCGCCTCCTGATCGGCGTTTCGGTCTGAACCTTCGCCTCAAATATGTCCAGGAGCAAAGCGGCCTACACGACGATCTGCTTGAAGTGTCACGCGTCATCAGCGCAAGGTTCAAGGCCGAGGCAACCCGCTTCCAGATCCAACAGAAAGCCATGCTTCTGGCATCTGGTCTTGTCTTGCTTGCAGAAGCGCTTTTCATCTTTCGACCTGCGCAGATATCAGTGGTGTCCAGCTTAAAGTCCATGCGAAAGACCACCAACGAGCTGCGGACATCCCAAGAGAAGCTGAAGAAAATGAATGCGCAGCTGGAACATATAGTGCGGCATGACCCGTTGACCGGTTTGCCAAACCGCCGCTCTCTGATCGAGTATCTTGACGGTATCAAGTTTGACAAACGGACCGATGAATGGAGCCTACTGCTCGTCGGTCTTGATGACTTTAAGTCGATCAACGACACAATCGGCCACGATTATGGTGACGCGCTTTTGATCGCTGTAAGCAATGCATTGAAGAGCTGTGTCGATTCTGAGCATCTGGTTGCACATGTCGGAGGCGACGAATTTGTTCTCATCTCCAACGAAGCAAGCGAATACCTCATCAAACGGATTTTCGCATCATTGAATGAACCCTTTGAAATATCAGGGCGGCGCATTCCGGTTAAAGCCAGCATCGGATACCTCGCGATTAATGGCTGTGTCAGTCAAACACATGATTTACTGGCCGATGCAGAGATCGCACTTCAGTTTGCCAAGAACACGGGTGGGAAGAAGGCACAGGCCTTTACCCAGCATCTGCGGGACGATCTTGGCATGATGCAACAACTGCAACTGGACCTGCCGGATGCAATCCGGAACGGCGAACTCGAACCGTGGTTTCAGCCACAAGTGCGCCTATCAGACGGGCGGCTACATGGTGCCGAAGTCCTGGTGCGATGGCGGCACCCCACCCGCGGCCTACTCACCCCCGACATCTTTCTGCCTGCCGCTGAACGTGCCGGCATGATGATTGATCTTGATCACGCTGTCTGGAAATCGGCCATGGATCTGGCGCGCGGTTGGCAAGATGAAAAAGTTTGGCGGCCTCTTATCTCATTGAACGCAGCACCAGACACCATTTCCGATCCCTATCTGATCGAACGGTTTCTGCGCACGCTCCACCGTTCCGGCCTTGATGCGGATCAGGTCGTGATCGAGGTGCTTGAAACGACCTTGATCAATGGCAAGGATGATCTCGCATCGATCAACATAGACAGCCTTGCAGAGTGTGGAATCTCACTCGAACTCGATGATTTCGGAACCGGCTATGCGTCGCTTTCAAAGCTGACACAGCTGCCATTGGCGGGACTCAAGCTTGACCGGTCGCTGATTACCCCACTGCCGGATCAGGCCGCGGACAGTGTCGTGCGCGCAATTCTGGCACTTGCCGCCGAACTCGGGCTCCATGTCGTTGCCGAAGGTGTTGAGGAAAACGCCCAAGCAATACATCTCAGCGAGCGAGGGTGCGGTATCGGACAAGGCTATGGCTTTGGGAGGCCGATGCCACCCGCAGCGTTTACAACCTGGCTTTCTGCCAATGCCAAAAGCAAACTGAAAGCAGGGCCCGAAATCGCAAGGATCGCATGAAGCCCTTGAGGATTAGCCGCACAATCCGTATTTGACCCACAGCAGGCTGACCAGAAAAGGGCAATACATGGCCAACCACCTTTACAAGAATGATCTGCCGAACGGGCTTGATCTGGGCCCGATTGTCGCAATTGACTGCGAAACGATGGGGTTGAACCCGCATCGTGACCGGCTGTGCCTGATCCAGATGTCCGGCGGCGACGGAGACTGCCATCTTGTTCAGGTCACCCCTGGCCAGACCACTGCACCCAATCTTTGTGCAATGCTGGAAAACCCCGATGTGCTCAAACTCTTCCATTTTGGCCGCTTTGACATCGCCGCCCTTTTGAACGCCTTTGGCGCTTTAGCGGCCCCCGTTTACTGTACTAAAATCGCATCAAAGCTGGTGCGCACCTATACAGATCGTCACGGGCTCAAGGTTCTGTTGCAGGATATGGTTGGCGTCGACATTTCAAAGCACCAACAGCAAAGCGATTGGGGCGCGCCCACATTGACCGAGGCGCAACTTGATTACGCCGCCTCAGATGTCCTTTACCTGCATCAACTCAAGGAAAAATTCGATATCCTGCTGGCCCGTGAAGGGCGCACCGAAATCGCGCAGGCCTGTTTCGATTTTCTGCCCACACGTGCCAGACTTGACCTCGCGGGTTGGCCCGAACTTGACATCTTTTCACACTGATGGCCGATCATCAGAAATTCCTTGCCACCGCGCATCGCGTGATCACGCAAGAGGCAGACGCGCTGACCATTCTGGCAGACGGTTTGAGCGAAAGTTTTGGACGGGCGGTTGAGCTCTTGTTGAATGCCAAGGGGCGGGTGATCGTCTCTGGCATGGGTAAATCAGGGCACATCGCCCGCAAGATCGCTGCAACATTCGCCAGCACCGGCACGCCCGCACATTTCGTACACCCCGCCGAGGCAAGCCACGGTGATCTGGGCATGATGACGCGCGGTGATGTTGTGCTGGTGCTGTCCAATTCAGGTGAAACCCCCGAACTTGCCGATCTTGTGGCCTATACGCGGCGCTTTGGCATCCCGATGATCGGTGTCGCCAGTAGGCCGGAAAGTACGCTCTTGCAACGGGCCGATGTCGCCATCGTTTTGCCCGCGTTAAAAGAGGCCTGCGGTACCGGCGTGGTGCCTACAACATCAACCACCATGACGCTTGCGCTGGGCGATGCCCTTGCAGTCGCTTTGATGGAGCACCGTGATTTCACACCGGAAAACTTCCGTGAATTCCACCCCGGTGGCAAACTGGGCGCGCAATTGTCCAAGGTCTCGGACTTGATGCATGTTGACAGCACTGTTCCTCTGGTCGCGGCGGAAACCCCGATGAGCGAGGCGCTTTTGGTGATCAGCCAAAAGGGGTTCGGCGTTGTTGGCGTTTTGGATCATAACCAGCGCCTGATCGGGATCGTCACAGACGGGGACCTGCGGCGCCATATGACGGGTTTGCTGGATCATACGGCGGGTGAAGTTATGACCGCGCACCCTGCGACAGTCGCGCCCGCAGCATTAGCAGAAGAGGCCGTGGCCATAATGAATGCCAAAAAGATTACCTGTCTTTTCGCGGTTGATCCAAGTGGCGGCGGCGAGGTGTCAGGGTTCCTGCACATTCACGACTGCCTGCGCGCCGGGATCGTCTAGCCTTGGCCCTGCCCGAACACCTCTATTCCCAGATTGTTGGATGGGCCAAAATAATGCTCCCGCTTGGGGCTTTGGCGCTGCTATCCACGCTGTTCCTCTTTGCACGCGCAACACCGGATCAGGACGACATTACCGTCGCAAACGTCGAGGCGATTGCCCGCGAACAGCGCGTCTCTGCGCCAGAGTTTTCCGG
>CAYZKE010000234.1:0-5734 GCA_964478505.1 uncultured Loktanella sp. | reverse complement strand
ACGGCGCAAATTCGAACTCGAATCTGTCACAAGGATCATTTTCGTAGAGAGATCGGCGAAGGCAAGCGCAGTGCAGCCTTCAAATTTCTCTCGCAAAGCATCCAACTCATCAACAACCATTTGCAGCCTGCTTCCTAACTACGCCCTGCCATGAGTACGGCAAATATGCGGATTGTGGAAGGGCTGCAAAACGCCTTCCGCATTACGATGAACGCAAGATCCGGTCGACAGAGGATACCGGGTCCTCGGCTGCGGGTTCGGCCTGTACGCGTTCACGGGCAGAGCGGCCACTGTCAGGCGCGCGTTGGACGCGACGAGGCAGGACCGGTGTGGCTACCGGCTGGGGAATATCGCTCAAGCTATCCATGTTATAAAGGGGTAGTTCGGTGCGGGCGGTCAGCGCTGTCAGACGTTCAATCACGTCGATCAAATGTGCGGTGAAGGGCCCCGCGCCACTGGCATCCCACAGGTCATAGTTTTCGCCTGCCTGGATGGCCTGCAACAGCGAGACCGGGAAGATTGCGCCGAACTGGCCTTGGGTTTCGCGGGTTACACGTTTGATAACGCGTCCGCGATCTTTTTCGTTGTTCAGCTTGTCAAACCGCGTAATTAGCAGGATCGAATTTTCACGAACGGCCTGCGGCATGTCTTCCCATACGGCGGCCTCGGACTGGCGCCATGCCTGTGTCGCATGGGTACACCAGATCACGGCGTCCACTTCGGGTAACATCCGTTCCCAGACAGAGGATGACATGTTCGGGTCTGAAATCCCCGGAAAGTCGATCAGATCGCAAACCTCCAGAATATCAGCTTCGAGGAACAGGCGGATATTGCGGGTTTCTTCTACGGGGATGCTTTCCAGATCCTCAATTGATACCGGTTCTTTCGAGCCATCGGTGCCAACGCGATAAGGCGCGCGCGTGCCGTAAGAAATCCAGACAGGTGACAAACGTGTCGCTGTCACCTTTTCAGGCAACGGGCGTTGGCCCATCAGCAGGTTGGAAAGTGTGCTTTTACCTGCGCTGAATTCGCCCATCAGGGCGATGCGTGGTTTGCGGCGTCCGCCGGAATTTGTTTCACCAACACTCATTTATCAACTCCCACTGCAAGCAAAGGCTTACTCTCGCTAAGCTCTTCAAAGATATAGTCGAAAAGCTCATCGCGTTCCTGCTGGGCAGTAATACCAAAAATGTCTTCCAAATCGTCAATTGCGATCTCGGATTTGCTGCTGATGTCCTGAATGGCTGTTTCCGCTTCGATCAGATCGTAGAACCCGCTTGCAAAGGCACGGTAACCCTTGCGGCGTTTCCACCAGCCTTTCCACCATGATGTCTGTAGGTCCAGCGCAATGGTCTGGCCCAACGAAACAGGCGCAGGGATTTCTGGTGGGGCAGGCGGCGTGATTGTGAAGTTTTCAACATCGACGCCAAAAGCGGACCGATACGTATCGGCCAGATCGCCAGCAACCGCGGCATAGACGTCCTGACAGCTCGCGGTCACATTGCGCCGCATCACCTGATAGCTGGTGCGCAGCAACATGCGCAGACCATCCGGGCTATATTGCCAGATTTCTTCTTCGCCGTTGGTTTCCAGATGCTGCAGCAAAGATTCCAACGCGCGATCCAGAAAGCGTTTGTGCGATTGATCAACGCGCGACCCGAACTGCGCAAAGGCGATATCCAGCCGCTCATCAAGGGCCTTCAAACTTGCGGTTTCCAACTCGTCAAGATGCGCAGCGAGCTTCTCGCTCGACATCACTTCGACGGTGTCACCATCCAGACGCATGGAAACAACCGCGTTCGAGGCGCGTACGCCCCCCACAAGGTTCAGCGCGCGTTTGCGTGATGCAGACAGGATTTCCGCGCCTGGCCCTTCTGAGACACGCTCAGACAGCGCACGGTAAAGCTCTGGAATGCCGGACAGGTGCCAGACAAGCTCTTTGGTTTCCATGCTAGCTGTTTCAGCGCTCAGCGCGGCCTCCGCCCAGTTGAACATGGCTTCTGCGCTGTCTGCGACGATATCATCAAGGTCTTCGGACAGCGCCATGTTGGCCCAATATGCGCTGCCAAAGATAACCTCTGGGTTCTCTGGTCCGTTGTTATCCGCCAGCGTCTGCAGAATGCTTTCGCGGATTTCGGGAACCTGTGCGCCGGGATCGGACAATTCGTCGATACGGTTCACAAAGATCACGACCTCGCGCGCCTTCACGTTCGAAATCAGACGGATCAGGCCCATGTCCATCGAGCTGAGCGCCTGATGGGCGGACAGGACGACAACGCAGATACGGCTATCGCGCAGGGCGTTGATGGTGATCTGTTCACGCATCATGAAAGTATCGTTCACGCCCGGCGTGTCACGCAGGCAGATCGGCATCGGGATCGACGGCGCGGTCAGATAAAGATCAGCGGATTTTGTGATATCGGCAAAGCGGCCCTGTTGGTCGTCTTCTTCGAGATCTTCAAAATCGTCGCCCATACAGACGTAACGTTGCACCAATTCGTCGCTCAACTCGGCGTAGCTGTGCTTTTGTCCCAGCAACAGTTCGAACTTGCGTCCCAAGCGCTGCCTTGTTTTTTCGCGCATTTCGGCAATTTGTTGACGCACTTTTTCAAGTTCTTCGTCGGCACCGGCACGTTCCGACAACTCACCGATTCGGCCACCGTTCTCAACAAGGTGATCCCATTCGCCTTGGCTGAAAAACTGGAAGGTTGCGGTTGGGGCATCATCAGGCAAGGGCGCATTTAGGTGAAGCGAAGTGACGACAGAGGTCCACGGGTTCACGTCGGCAGGCAAAAGATCGGGCCGACCGACCATGGCGTTCACCAAAGATGTCTTGCCGGATTTGATCTGGCCAATCATCGTGATGCTGGGCTCAAACGCACGTAACTGCTTGATAAGTTTGGTTGCTTTCTTATCCGCGTCTTGGCCGCCAAGCTTTACAACATCCGCAAGCGTCGCCTCTAGGTCGACGACTTCATCGTGAAACCGGTCCAGCTTCTCCAGGCCAAGGCGCATGAAGGGGAGTTGCTCCGGCGGGACTGCTAGACCATCCCCATTTGCGACCTCTTCCATCTTCATCCTTGTCCGTCCTTAACCAATTCATCGTACCACAGCTGTGGGCGGTACCGCTTGTCGCTTAATAGCAAGAAAAGCACCGCCTTTATTGCCATAATGGAAACAGATCCGCACGGCAAAAGTATGGCGCTGAACTTAAAATTTTCTCAAGCGACGACGCAGGTTACGCAGCCAGATCAGCCTGTAGTTCACGCTTAATCTGGAGCATGAGGCTAATGGCTTCAAGGGCTGCACTGCCCTGTTTCTCCATCTGCATCAATTGCACCATATCTGCGGCATCATAGGCCGTGTCGCGGGTGCGCTGCAATGAAAGGTCTGCGGCGTCACCGTTTTCGTTCAGATAGTCACAAAGCCACTGTATCTGATCCACAGCCATCGTCATGACTTCGGCGGGTCCATCCTCGCCTTGGTCTTCCAACACAGTCGCAAGCTCCGCGCCGCGTTCTTCAAGGTAGGCAATAACATGCTCATAAGCGTCGCGTGTGGCCGGTTGTAGCGGCTCTGCCGCAGTCTCGACGGCAACCTCGACTGGCGCTTCTGCTTCAGGTTCTGGCGCAGGCGTCTCGGCGGGTTTTGTGGCCTCCTCGAACGCGAGGTCGCGGGACACGTTCTTGCGGGCGGCAATCTCGCGCAGGCGCGAAATCGCGTCGCGTGTTGCGGGCTTTGTTTCAGCGGGTGCTGAGCCTTTCGGCGCCTCTGTCTTCTCAGGCGGCGCAACTGGTGCAGCAGGCTCTTTCGCGACCTCTGGCTCCGGTTTGGGTGCGGGCTCCGGCGCTGGGCTCACGTCCGGCGCGACAGGGGCATCCTTCACAGGGGCCAAGAGATCAGCGTATTGGTGCAGCAGAACATCGGCTTGATCCACCGCCGACTGACGGCCGCGCTCAACCTGTTTCAGCACTGCCGAGATCAGCGCAGACCCGCCGCTTTCGCGCATGGCGTCCTTGTCTACGGTTCCATCTGCATGACGCGCAGCAAGAGCCTGGTTCGTGGCAATGGCCAGAACCGCATTGAAATCATCCCCTGCAGCCGCCGTAATCGCCCCTACGGCAGCTTCATAAAGCCCCTGTGCCTTCAGGAAATCGGCATGGGTCACCATGCAAAACGCGTGATCCTTGATCAGGTCAGGCATGGTCGCCCAGATGCGCTGTTCGGGTTCGGTAAAGCCGCGTGTGCACCAGAGTGCGACATCTGACCGTTTGGAGGCCCACTGCGATGCACGGTGCACCGCGTTTGTGTCATTGGGTGCGACGACCTCAAGAACCGAAATCTTGTTCAGCGCAGGAAGCGGCATCTGCATTTCAATAAAGACGGGGGAAAGCCCCGCGATCATGTCAGCATCAACGCTATTGAATTCTTCTTTCGACCCATCGGGCAGCGTGCAAACCGATTTTTCGCTTTCGCCATAGATCAGTTGCAGCGTTGGCAGGTGTACCCCCTGAGGGATCACATCCGCGCCCACCAGCAAGTTCAGCAATCTGGATTTTCCGGATTCCGGCATGCCAAGTATCGCCAAACGCACCGGCTTTTGCAGGCGCTCAAGCAACACTTCTGCTTTCTCGTGGTCAGAATCAGGAAGCAGGCCACTTAGCACGGCCTGCTTCAATTCTGTTTGAACCCGGTTTCCCAGTGATTGATTCGACATTACTTGCCTCCGGCGGCTATCTTAGCCGGCGGCTCAGCCGCATCAACCTCCTGTGTCATGTCGTTGTCATCATTCAGCTCGACCTTTTTGAGTGGTCTTACTTCTTTAATCACGGTCGGTCCGTTATTCGCCGCGACTTCCTTGGGCTTCTTTGTCTTGGCTGCGACCTTTTCGATGTCGTCCAATTCAACGACGCGCGTGACGGTTGATGTCTGATGATCAACGTGGCCAACCGGCTTGGCGCGGATCGCGCGGATCACAGGCTTGTTGTGGTTGAGCTTGATCACCGAAAACGTGCAGTTGTCCTGATCGGGGTCTGCAAGCGCCTCAATCGCCTCCAAAAGATAGCCTGCAATCTCGGCGGCCTTCTTGCGGCGATAGCGGTGCAGGATTTTCTGGATCTTCGCGTCTTCCAGATACTGCAAACCATCACTTGAAACGACCACGATGTCACCGACTTGGAGTTCGAACGGCGTTTTCGGGCAGTCCGATTTTGTCACGCGGTCACCCAAGATCACGGATGTCAGGCAATTACGGTCAGGGTGGTTTTTGCCGGCGGCTTCATCAAGCAAACCTTGCTTGACCATAAAGTCGATCTGCGGCGCCATCGAATGATCTTCATTCAACTGTTTCATCGTGCCGTTGCGGTAGTGGTACAACGGGCTGTCACCAATCGACATCCAATACATGCGGTTTTCGACCAGGACGACCGACACAAGGGTTGCGCCCATGCCGCGTGTTTCAGGATGCGCACGCACGTGTTCACGGACATAGCCATTTGCATTCGCAGCCGCTTCGGTCAGGAAGCGCGGAATTTCGCCTTCGAAATCACTGAAATTCGCACTTTCGAATTTCAGTTCGCTAAAGACTTCGGTGACAACAATCTTGCTGGCAACGTCACCGGCGGCGTGACCGCCCATCCCGTCAGCAAGAACAACTACACCGCTGTCCGCCCCGAAAGGAAAATCAGTGACAATTGCGTCTTCTTGATAGTCACGCCCGCCCTGACAAATCGCA
>CAYZKE010000233.1:1480-5807 GCA_964478505.1 uncultured Loktanella sp. | reverse complement strand
CGGAAAGGGAACACAATGAACGATATGAGCACCGAACCGAAAAGCTCCGACATCGCCACCATCGTGGCCAATCTTGGCCAGCGCGCCAAAGCAGCCGCCCGCGATCTGTCCATGGCCACCACTGCGCAACGCAATACGGCACTGACCGAGGCGGCCAAAGCCCTGCGCGCGAAGACCGCCGATATTCTGGCCGCGAATGACAAGGACCTTGAGAGCATCCGCGACAGTGGCAAGGATGCCGCTTTCATCGACCGGCTGAAACTGACCGATGACCGCGTGGCCGCAATGGCCGATGCGCTTGACGCGATTGCGGCGCAGGATGATCCCCTGGGCCGCACACTTGCCACCTTCGACCGCCCCAACGGCCTCAGGATTGACCGCGTCAGCGTGCCAATCGGCGTGATCGCCATGATCTATGAATCGCGCCCGAATGTCGGCTCTGACGCCGGTGCGCTGTGCATCAAATCGGGCAATGCGGTTATTCTGCGTGGGGGATCAGAAAGCCTGCACTCCTCGCGCGTGATCGTCGGCTGCTTGGCGCAGGGTCTTGCAGCCGCAGGCCTGCCCGAAGATGCCGTTCAGCTGGTCGACACCCGCGACCGCGAGGCGGTGAAGGCACTGCTGCACAGCACAGACACGGTTGATCTGGTCATTCCACGCGGCGGGCGCGGTCTTGTGTCCCTGGTTCAGCGCGAGGCGCGTGTGCCGACGCTGCTGCACCTTGATGGCAACAACCACACCTATGTGCATGAAAGTGCCGATATCGAAAAAGCGATTGGCATCATCAGAAATGCGAAGATGCGCAGAACTGGTATCTGTGGCGCGACGGAATGTGTTGTTATCGACGCCAAGATCGCTGCACAGGTTTTGCCTTCGATGGCCGTGGCTTTGAACGATTGCGAATTGCGCGGCGACGATGCGGCACGGGCGATCCTGCCAGACATGACGCCCGCAACGGATGACGATTGGCACACGGAATACCTGAGCAATATCTTGTCCGTGAAAATTGTGGATGACGCCGATGCGGGCATCGCATTCGTTCAGGCCCACTCCTCGGGCCACACCGATGCGATCGTCACCGAGAACGCGCAGGCTGCCAAACGCTTTATGGCCGCGATCGACTCGGCGGTTGTCATGCACAACGCCTCGACCCAGTTTTCGGACGGCGGTGAGTTTGGCATGGGTGCTGAGATCGGGATCGCCACTGGCAAGATGCATGCACGCGGCCCCGTCGGCGCTGAGCAGCTGACCAGTTTCAAATACTTCGTCCATGGTGACGGGCAGCAAAGGCCCTGAGGCCCGTAAAAGCTGCCGAACCACTGCAGGGGCCCCTTCTTGGGGCCCTTATCTGCTTTCACAAACCCGCAAGAGGCATTAGGCAGGACCATCTTCGCTATTCCGGGGCATACCATGGCGCAAAAATCCACGATCTATAAAGTCGAGCTTTCGGTCTCGGATATGGATCGTCACTACTACGAGACCCATAAACTTACTGTCGCCAAACACCCCTCGGAGACGGACGAGCGGATGATGGTCCGTCTGGTGGCCTTTGCGCTGAATGCCCATGAGCACCTGGAAATGACCAAGGGCATTTCCACCGATGATGAACCCGATATCTGGCAGAAAAGCCTGAGCGGCGAATTGGAGTTGTGGGTCGCGCTCGGCCTACCCTCGGAAAAGATCATCCGGCAATCCTGCGGCAAAGCCAAAGCCGTGCGCATCTATGCCTACGGCGGCAAAACAGCCGAGATGTGGTGGGAGAAGGTCAAAAACAGCACCACCCGCTTTGATAACCTTCAAGTGGTAAACTTCGCGGAAGAAGAGACCAAAGCGCTTGGCGAACTGGCCAATCGCGCGATGAGAATTCAGGTGAATATTCAGGACGAGGAGGTGATGGTCAGCGTGGATGATACCATCGTCTATGTGACCCCACAGGAATGGAAGCGCGCCCAGAACTGATCATCGGCGCGCCACCATAGAGTGTTATCCCAAAACCGTGGTCACTGCCTGCACAGTTGCCGCAACCACCTTATCGGCCTCATCACGGGTCAGACAGAACGGTGGTGCAAAACCCAGAATGTCACCTTGTGGCATGGCACGGGCAATCACGCTGTTCTGCTCCAGCAGCTTGGCCGCAATTTGCGGGCCGATCTTGTCGCCCGCATCATAGAACGTCCGGCTGTCCTTGTCGGCCACGAACTCGACCGCGCAGATCATGCCTGTGCCGCGCACGTCGCCCACATGGGGATGATCGGCAAGTGCGGCGCGCATCTGATCATTCAGGTAGTTGCCGACAGTGCCAGCGTTCTCGACCAGCCCCAGCGTGTCGATCAGCGCCAGATTGGCCACACCCGCAGCCGCACCTATCGGATGCGCCGAATAGGTCCAGCCGTGGCCGATGGGCCCGTTCTCGTCCGTGCCTCTTTCAAGCACAGACCACATCTTGTCAGACACAATAGAGCCCGACAGCGGCGCGTAAGCGGATGTTAGCCCTTTTGCGATCGTGATCAAATCGGGGCGCATCCCATAGTGATCAGACCCGAACATCGTGCCAAGCCGCCCGAAACCGGTAACCACTTCGTCTGCGACCAGCAGAATGTCATGGCGGTCCAGAACGGCCTGAATGGCTGGCCAATAGCCTTCGGGTGGCGGCACAATCCCGCCTGTGCCAAGCACAGGTTCACCGATAAAGGCCGCGATTGTGTCGGCGCCTTCGCGGTCGATCATCGCCTCCAGCTCTGACACACAATGCGCCACAAACGCGGCCTCGCTTTGTGCCTGATCCGCGCGGCGGAAATAGTATGGTGCCTCTGTGTGAATGACTTGCGCCAGTGGCAGATCAAACTTTTTGTGGAACAGTTCCAACCCCGTCAGTGATCCGGTCATCAGGCCCGAGCCATGATACCCCCGCCAACGCGAAATGATCTTCTTCTTTTCGGGACGGCCCAGGATGTTGTTGTAGTACCAGATCAGCTTGATGTTGGTCTCATTCGCATCCGACCCCGACAGACCGAAATAGACCTTGGACATATGATCCGGCGCACGGTCCAGTACCATTTTTGCAAGGGTGATCGACGCTTCGGTGCCATGCCCCACATAGGCGTGGTAATAGGCCAGTTCCTTTGCCTGTTCGGCAATCGCCTCGGCAATCTCCGGCCGTCCGTAGCCCACGTTCACGCAATAAAGCCCCGCAAATGCATCCAGCATGCGATTGCCTTCGCGATCCTCGATGTAGCAGCCCGAACCACCCGTTATCACGCGATGCGGCAGGTTTCCGCGCGCAAATTCGGCTAGGTGGGTTGAGGGATGAAAGAAGTTCTCACGGTCCCATTGTTGCAATTGATCATTATGTAGCATGGCATATCCCTTTGCATGGCGGCGCGCCGCCTGATGATTAATGAAAGGAGCCTGTTGCACGCTGCGGGTCACGGACGACGCCGCCAATGAGCAGAAAAGGCTCCGCTCACCCAAGCAGCAGCGCGCAATGCCTTTATTGCCAAGGTAACATGCGACTTGAACCATGGCGCATCATGCAAGATCAACCATAAACTTGCCCCAAAGCGCTTTGCCCTTCACTGGGCAGACAAGACAGGCGGCACTGGTGTCATGCACGCAATCAGACCAGCCAGCGTACAAGGACCGGCACAATCAGACTTGTCAGCAGCGCGTTCAATGCCATTGCGATGCCCGCGTAGGCCCCCGCAACCGGATTTACCTGAAACGCACGCGCCGTCCCGATACCATGGGCGGCCACGCCCACCGCAAACCCGCGCGCACGCCAGTCGGTGATCCGCAACAGGTTCATAACTGGGGTAACCGTCACGGCCCCGATGATACCCGTCAGAATGACCAGAACGGCTGTCAGCGCCGGTAGCCCGCCGATGGCTTCAGAGATCCCAAGCGCCACAGGTGCGGTCGTGGATTTCGGAGCCAAAGACAACAGCACCTCCATCGGAAGAGAAAAGGCACGCGCCAGCAGGATCGCCGACCCGGCTGCCACGAGAGACCCCGCAATCAAGGCCAGGACAATCGGCGCAACCGACGTCCGGATTGTTTCGCGGTTTTCCCAGAGCGGCACAGCCAGCGCGACTGTCGCGGGCCCCAGCAGAAAATGGATGAACTGCGCCCCCTCGAAATAGGTCGGGTAGTCCGTGTTGGTCAGCCAAAGAACAGGCGTGATCAAAAGGACTGACAGCAGCACCGGATTGGCCCAGGGTGGGTTGCCAAGCCTGCGCGCCAGCCCATCCGCGACCAGATAAGCCAGCGTCGTTGTCGTGAGCCAGATCAGCGGCGTTGTGGACAGATAGCTCCAAAGCTCGGCAACGTC
>CAYZKE010000233.1:0-1380 GCA_964478505.1 uncultured Loktanella sp. | reverse complement strand
CTCAGGCTCAGGAGCAGGACCAACAACGCAAGCCCGAGCACCGGGCCGGGGATCGGCAAGCCCGCGCCACGGACAGTAATTTCGCCCAAGAGCTGGCAGCCTAACAGAAGACCAAGTGTCTGAAGCATGATAGTTCTCCACTGAACGCGCTTGCCCTGTCAGTCTGATCGCAAACACGTTGCAGGACCAATGGAAATGTTCAGGTCATTAGACGGTCGTGCGCTTGCAGGCGTTCGTGAAAGCCGAAAGGTCCGCGGCAAAACGGTCAGGTGCCTCAAGGAACGGTGCGTGGCCAATACCCTCATATGGCAGGTATTGCCCGTTTCGCATGGCATGCGCCGCCGCCTCTCCTGTCGCTGGCGTGACAACCTCATCCTGCGTGCCATGGATCACAAGAGCGGGGCAGTTCATCTTGCCAAAGATGGGCCGTAAATCCACATCGGCGCGGAACAAGGCCCTGCGCACATGGGCAGGACAAAGCATGTTTGCGCCCACCAGTTCCGCATTGGTCCTGCGGTCCAATGGTACGGCGGTACATGCATCGACAAAACGCGCTGTCGCCGCAAGTCGGCGGGGCACGTCATCGGTGTATAGATCACGGTCGAGGCCAGGGCTTGCGGGCCCTGCCATCCAACTCTCGCGGTGGGCTCCGATAGCAAGAACGCCACCGGCAAGGACGACACCGGCGATATCGGCATCGCCCTTGACGTCAAGATAGGCCGCGATCACACGCGCGCCGTAGGACCACCCCACCAGTACCGGCTTATCCAGTTTTGCCGCGTCCATCACAGCCTGAACATCGTCAGCCCAGAGGGCGGTGTCGGTATAGGCCGCTTCGTTTTCCGGTTTATCTGAGCTTCCATGCCCGCGCAGGTCCATAGCGACGACAAAGTACTTATTTTGCAGTCTTTCCCAAAGGGGTTTCCAACACATCCACTGCTGGGCCCAGCCATGGATGAGCAAAATAGAAGGACGTGTCGCGTCACCAAAACAGGTGGATGCGATGCGCGTCCCGTCAGATGAGATGGCATAAGAAATTGGCATACAGATCGGTAGCAGCGTTCCGCGGAAAGGGAAAGGCGCGGGCTTTCACTTGTTTGGACTTAGGTAGCCCAATATCGATAGGACTTTTTGCACGCCGCAATCCAGTTCCAGCAATTGGAAGCAAGATTAGTGCATGAGAAGCCGATTTGCATTACCTTGAATTACAATGAACGCAATGCCTTGCGTTCACGATAAACCCAGATTGCATCAGACAGTTGTTTGAACAACGGGTCTATGTCGGTCGAGTGTATAAATGGTGCCCCCACACGGACTCGAACCGCGGACCTACTGATTACAAATCAGTTGCTCTACCAGCTGAGCTATAGGGGCACTGGT
>CAYZKE010000232.1:998-5830 GCA_964478505.1 uncultured Loktanella sp. | reverse complement strand
AAAGCCAACGGTGGCACGGTAGAGGGGTGTCAGGTCAAATGCACGCATTTGGGTCATCCTTTTCTTAAGCGATAACAGTGTTGTAGCTTTCCCATGGGGGACAAGCCGGTTTGACGGGACCCATCATTGGCATCCCGATACTGATTATGTGGGGGTGGATGTTTTCGCTTTCAAGAGGCTCAGGGCTGGACGAATTTTGCACCCGTATCGTTGCGTGTGCCGCCCTGCATAAGCCGTTGCACACCCCCGCTACGTGCGGGGCCAAGCGTTGCAAAATGGCTTAGCAAAACATTCAGCGGCCCTTCGAGCGAGGTGCCAAGCGATACTTTCTGCCCGTTGATCTGCGCCATGGCCGAAACCACCGAGGCAATCCGTGTCTCGCCATCGTTCATCATGAATACCGGTGACCCGCTTGAGCCGTATTCCACATCGCAGGTCATCACGATCACACCGGTCTGCCGCCCCAGCACATCGCAGACCTGTTGCAGGCTTGGTGCATCTTCGCGACCGCGCCCGTAGGAAACAACGCCAACCTGATCACCCGTTATCGGGCGCTGGGCAATCGCATAAGGCAGGATACGCGTGTTGCGGATGGGTCGGTCCAGTTCCAGAACAGCGATATCAATGGCCACACTGCTGGTATCGGTTGCATCGCCGTTATGGGTATAGTCCGGATGTGCGACCGCCCGTGTCACGGCGCGTGTGGCCTGTGCCTGCCCGTCACGTAGCCCCGCCTGAAAGGAAAACCGGTCGGGCGACACCAGAGAGCCATCCAGATCATAAAGACAGTGCGCCGCTGTCAGGATCAGACGATCGCGGATCAAGGCCGCCGTACAGAACCCCTTGCCACGGATATCGAGCCGCCCGACGGCTTCCCATCCCTGGCTGTCCTGACGTGTCTGGAGCGTCACAAGACCTGCGTCCTGCGCCTGCGCTGCAAGCGTCGTTGCGACCCCGAGGATCACTGAGACGAGAAGCTGCCGTATCATGCCTGTCCGTATCATCAGATATTTGTCACTGATAGATAGGGCAGGATTATGACATCAGCGCAAGATCGGAATTTGCGGTTCGGTTTTCCCCGGCGCGGTAAGCGCGGGCGGTTGTGGCCCGCCTGTCGCCCAATCCAGAAGCTCGACTGTGTGCACAATCGGTACGACTGTGCCACTGCCGATCTGCATCATACAGCCGATGTTGCCTGCCGAGATAATATCCGGCGTCAGCGCTTCCAGCGTTTGCACTTTGCGCGCTTTGAGTTGCTTTGAAATTTCTGGCTGCATCAGGTTATAGGTGCCGGCCGATCCGCAGCAGAGGTGGCTGTCTGCAGGTTCCAGGACGGTGAAGCCTGCCTTTTTCAGCAGTTCCTTTGGATAGGTTTTGATCTGCTGGCCATGTTGCAGCGAACATGCGGCGTGATAGGCCACTTTGGTGCCTTTGTTGTCGCCTTGCGGCAGGTCAAGCTTCATCAGGACCTCGGAGACATCCATCGCAATGGCGGACACGCGCGCGGCATCATCGGCCAGCGGATCATTGCGGAACACATGGCCATAGTCCTTCACCGTCGTGCCGCAGCCAGAGGTATTGATGACGATGGCGTCAAGCCCGTCATTGTCCATTTCGCGGATCCAGGCGCGGATGTTCTTGGCCGCCGCCCCGTGGCTTTCCGCCTCTTTGCCCATGTGGTGGGTCAGCGCGCCACAGCATCCGGCCCCTTCGGCCACCACAACCTCGGCCCCGAGCCGTGTCAGCAGGCGGATCGTGGCATCATTGATATCGGTGTTCAGCGCCTTTTGTGCGCAGCCTGTCATCAGGGCCACGCGCATTTTCTTTTCCTTGGCGGGGAATGTCTGCGGATCATCGTTGCGGCTGACCGGAGGGATGGTCTTGGGCGCCATCTCCAGCATCGCGCGCAGGCGGGCATCGGGCATCAGCCGTGCGAAAGGCCGCCCGATCTTGGCCCCCAAGAGCGCCACGCGGAACCGCATCGGATAGGGCAGGATACGTGCGAGAATCCAGCGCAGGGCACGGTCCGAGAAGGGGCGATTATAGTTTTTCTCGATATAGGCCCGCGCATGATCGACAAGGTGCATGTAGTGCACGCCCGACGGGCAGGTTGTCATGCAGGCCAGACAGGACAGGCAACGGTCGATGTGTTTGACCGTCTTTGCATCCGGCTTGCGCTCGTTTTCGAGCATGTCCTTGATCAGGTAAATCCGTCCGCGCGGGCTGTCGAGTTCATCGCCAAGTACCTGATAGGTCGGGCAGGTGGCCGTGCAAAACCCGCAATGCACGCAAGAGCGTAGGATTTCATTGGAACGCTTGATCGCGGGATCGGTCAGTTGCTCTGGTGTGAATGTCGTTTGCATCAGGTCATGATCCCGGGGTTAAGAATGCCGCGTGGGTCGAACTTTGCGCGCAGGCCATTGGTGATGGCGGCCAAGGCAGGTATTTCGGGGTGGAAGGCTGGTACATCGGCATGACCGCGGATCAGCGTGGCATGACCGTCGAAATCGCCCAAAGCGGCGCGCAGGTCGCGGCCCTCATCGGCCAGCGCCCAGATCAACCCGCCGCCCCAGTCGTATTGCACGGCTGTTGCGTCCAGATTAGCGACGAGATCCGGCGCGGCAGAGGGTTTGGCCGAAATGCGCCAGACATTACCCGGCTGATCGGCAAAGGCGGTGACATCACGAATTGCCGTCCATGTCGTGGCGTCATCCCATGCGACATCAACAGTGCCAAATGGTCTAAGCAGCGCCTGCAATTTCTCTGCGCGGTATTTGATCGACGCCTCAAACCCTTCGATACGCAACATTGTCAACGGATCGCCATCGGGTCCTTTTGGCAAATGTGCGGCACCTGTCGCCTCAAAAGGAGAGCCCAAGGCAGCCGACAACGCCTGCACCGCTTGCCGGTCTGTCAGGCCGTGCAGGCGCAGCGTCGCGGTGGTTTCGACATTCGGCAGGACCTTGAGCGACACTTCGGTCAGCACGCCCAAGGTGCCGTAGGACCCCGCCATCAGCTTGACCAGATCATAGCCTGTGACGTTCTTCATCACGCGGCCCCCGTTTTTGATGATCGTGCCCTGTCCGTCCACGAACCGCACGCCAAGCATGAAATCACGGCAGGCCCCCACAGAAATCCGGCGTGGGCCAGAGACATTCGCAGCAGCCATGCCGCCCAGCGTTGGCGTACCTTTGGTCCCCAAAAGCGCGCGGTGGTCCATCGGCTCAAACGCAAGGCGTTGGTTTTCCGCCGCGAGTGTTTCCTCAATCTCGGCAATCGGCGTGCCTGCGCCTGCCACGATGGTCAGTGCTCCGGGCTCATAGAGGCTGATGCCATTCATGGCCGCGGTGCTGAGGTCTTCACCGTCGCATTGCCCAATCGGGCGCGTGCCGCCGCCTGTGATCCGCAAGGGGCCATTTGCCCCTTTGATCATCTGGGACAGGTCTTCTTCGGATTTGGGCTGCATGACGATCTTCTTGTATCTTGGGAAATTTACGCGGCGCGGCGGGGCTGGGACGTGTCCAGCGGGAACACTTTGGCGGCGTTCAACAGCCAAGCGGGATCGAAGATGTCTTTGACCGCCATCTGCGCCTCAAGATCGGCAGGCGCGAATTGCACATTCATCAGATCGCGCTTTTCGATGCCCACGCCGTGTTCGCCGGTCAGGCAACCGCCGACTTCGACGCAGAGTTTCAGGATCTCGGCGCCGAATTCCTCGCACAGTTCCAGATCGCCGGGTTTGTTGGCATCAAACAGGATCAGCGGGTGCATATTGCCGTCGCCTGCGTGGAAGACGTTGCCCACATCAAGGCCGAACTCTTTGGACATCTCGCCGATGCGTTTCAGCACGAAAGGGAGGGATGAGACGGGGATCGTGCCATCAAGGCACATGTAATCGTTGATCTGCCCCATCGCACCAAAGGCGGATTTGCGGCCCAGCCAGATACGGCCCGCTTCGTCCGCGTCTTTCGCTTCGCGCAATTCGACGGGGTTATGTTTGGCAGCAATTTCCATGATCAGCTTTAGTTGCGCGTCGATTTCGGCGTCAGATCCTTCAACCTCGACGATCAGAAGTGCCTCGCACATCGGGTACCCTGCTTTGGCGAAAGCTTCGGTCGCCTCAATACAGGGGCGGTCCATGAATTCGATCGCCACAGGTAGAATGCCGGCCTTGATAATGTCGGTGACCACCTGTCCTGCGACTTCGGAATTGTCATAGCCCATCAACACGGGCCGCGCGCCTTCGGGTTTGTGCAGGATGCGCAAGGTCGCCTCGGTTACAACGCCAAGCTGGCCTTCGGAGCCGCAGATCACGCCCAAAAGGTCCAGCCCGCCCGCATCAAGATGTGCACCGCCGATCTCAACCACGGTGCCATCCATCAGCACCATCGTCACACCCATCAGGTTGTTCGTAGTCACACCGTATTTCAGACAATGCGCGCCACCCGAGTTCATCGCGATATTGCCCGCGATGGCACAGGCCAGCTGGCTAGACGGGTCGGGGGCGTAAAAGAACCCGTCTGCGTCGACCGCGCCGGTCACGGACAGGTTTGTGCGCCCTGTTTGCACGCGGATGTAGCGATCATCATAGTTGGTTTCGATCACGCCGTTCATCTTGGCCACGCCAAGGATCACGCAATCGGCAGTCGGCAGAGCGCCACCGGCCAGCGAAGTGCCCGACCCGCGCGGGACGACAGGCACGCCCATTTCGTGACAGATGCGCAAGACATCCGACACCTCTTTGGTGGTGGCGGGGAGCACGGCGCAAAGCGGCGGACACTTATAGGCCGTCAGAGCGTCACACTCATAGGCTCGTGTTTCACGTTCATCCG
>CAYZKE010000232.1:0-988 GCA_964478505.1 uncultured Loktanella sp. | reverse complement strand
GATATAACAGCATCACGGGGGAGTACCTCGGACAGCCGCTCCACAATCTGATCTTTGCGGCCAATGACGCTGGCGCTGGGTTGTGGCATTTGCATGAGGCGACTCCCTGATCATATGATTGGTAAAAAGATATTACCAATTCTGAGATATAGCAAGGCTGAACACAAGAGGATAGGTTTCTACCGATGCGCATACTGGACCACATGACACTTTTGAGCGCGCTCGATTGGATTGCAGCAGGTCTTCTGGTGCTGTCTTGGCTCTTGCTTGGCTGGATGATCGAACATCCGCGCGCAAAGCATCCTTCGGTCACCGTTTTGATGTCAGAGCGCAGGCGCGACTGGATGAAGGTGATGGTCACCCGCGATCCGCGTATCTTTGATAGCCAGATTTTGGGTGGTTTACGCCAAGGCACTGCGTTTTTTGCATCAAGTTGTCTGCTGTCCATCGGTGGTGTGCTTGCTCTGGTGGGCAATACCGAGCCTTTGCGCGGAGTTGCTGCTGAAGTGACAGATATGGCTGTGCCTGTTTTGATCTTTCAGATCAAACTGGCATTGGTGGCGTTGTTCTTGACCAATGCGTTCCTGAAATTCGTTTGGTCCAATCGCATCTTTGGCTATTGCGCCGTGCTCATGGCCTCAGTCCCGAATGACCCTGACGATCCGCTGGCCTATCCGCGGGCGGCGCAGGCGGCAGAGTTGAACATCCGTGCGGCGATGAACTTCAATCGTGGGCTGCGGGCAATGTATTTCGCCTTGGGCGCATTGGCATGGCTCTTGGGGGCGGTCGCCTTGATCATTGCCACGGTCGCTGTGGTCTGGATTGTGTGGTCACGGGAATTTGCGTCCCTGCCGCGCCAGATCCTGCTACAAGATGACGCATGAAGCATTCTTTCCTCTTCGCTCTCATCGCGGGACCTGCGCTTGCCGATAACCCTGTGATAGAAAACGTCACGGTCAGCGGGGACCGCTTTAGTGTCACGCTCGCG
>CAYZKE010000231.1:0-5842 GCA_964478505.1 uncultured Loktanella sp. | reverse complement strand
TGTGATGCGCGGGTCGAACGGTTCAACGACGGCGAGATTTTCGTTGAAGTCTACGAAAACGTGCGCGGCGAGGACATGTTCATCGTCCAACCCACATCGAACCCCGCCAACGATAACCTGATGGAACTGCTGATCATCGCCGATGCGCTGCGCCGGTCCTCGGCGGCGCGCATTACTGCGGTGATCCCTTACTTCGGCTACGCCCGTCAGGATCGCCGCTCGAAAGCACGGACGCCGATCACCGCCAAGCTGGTGTCGAATATGATTGTCGAAGCCGGTATTGAACGCGTTCTCACCCTGGATTTGCATGCTACGCAAATTCAGGGTTTTTTCGATATACCGGTGGATAACCTTTATGCCTCACCGATTTATGCGCTGGATGCGATGCATAACTTCCGTGGCCAGATGGAAGACGTGATGGTCGTGTCCCCTGACGTCGGTGGCGTGGCCCGTGCGCGTGATCTTGCACAACGTATCGGCGCGCCTTTGTCGATCGTAGACAAACGCCGTGGCAAGCCCGGTGAAGTGGCTGAAATGACTGTGATTGGTGATGTGAAAGACAAGGTATGTGTGATTGTCGATGACATCGTTGATACGGCAGGTACGCTTTGCAAAGCGGCTGAAGTTCTGAAGGAAAATGGGGCGAAAGAGGTGCACGCCTACATCACCCACGGTGTGCTGTCGGGCCCTGCAGTAGAGCGTGTGTCGAAATCCGTGATGAAATCGCTGGTGATCACCGACACGATCCGGGCGACCGACGCCGTAAAAGCCTGTCCGAACATCCGTATAGTGCCGACAGCTCCGATGTTTGCGCAGGCGATCCTGAACACGTGGAACGGTACATCTGTATCGTCGCTATTTGATCACAAGACGCTTGGGCCGATCTACGAGGGGCTTTACGCGGCGGAATAAGATTCGCGCTAGTAGAGTTCCCACCCATCATCACTCGGCAATTCGCCAAATGACGTCCAGGCAACGCGGACACGCGCGACCTGGGTATCTGACCACGTCCGAAAAACGATAGTAAATCCTGTCTCGGTGATCTCTTCGGCCTGTACATCAGCGCGGATGTTGGTGTTGTTGGAGATGTCCCACATTGACATAGAAACCTGCACATGGGGCGGCGTCACATAGGCTTTTGAAAACTGCACCGCAGCGCGGGACTGTCTCGGGCCTTCGCCGCGCCACATCTGGCCGTCATCCTCAAAATCGGAAAAGAGCACGACATCTCCGTGGTCTATGCCGACTTTACCACCCTCAAAGCGCCGCATTGCTATTCCTGCGATTGCCAAACCGATACTAACACTTGGTTAATCATTCATTGATAACTCAACCTTAAGGTTTTGGAAACTATCGTTGGGATCATGCCATGTCACACCGTTTTGTAACGCATTTGGGGTGCTGCGCGCTGCTCGCACTCGTCATGGCATGTGGTGGGGGATCAGGGGGCTTGCCCGACCCTGGTGACGGGGGAGGTGATGACGGCGGCGGTGATGACGGCGGTGGTGATAGTGGCGATGGCAGCGGCGGTGGCCCGCCCCCAAGCCCTTTCTTTGCACCGACAGAACAACAGGCGGTCTATTTTCGTAACGACATGCCTGACGAGTTGTCTTTGGTGCAGGCCACGCACAATGACGGCGGCCGGACAGCTTTTGCAGATCTGCCTGCGGGCGCGATCACATATAGCGGGTTTATGGAGGTTCTTTTCACCAGCACCCCCAATGCCAACATTGCAAGCGCTGCAACCCTGACCGTCGATATGGGGACAGGCGCAACAACAGGCAGCGCGAATGAGTTCATGGGCTACGTCTACAACAGCGCAACCGACACCACCGAACTGGCGCTCTATGACGGCGGGGTCAGCTTCCTAGGTGCGACCCTGACCTCGGCGAGCAATGGCAATGCCAATATTGATCTCGAAATCGACGGTGCATTTGACAACGGGGTGCAACAATTCACGATCACGGGCAATATCGACGGTCCAGTCTATGGGCCGGATGCCAGCGGAATCTATGCTTCGGGCAGCTATTTCGGCCTGGGTCAGGACATTACGCTGACGGCGGACGGTGAGCCGGTTTATGGATCAGCAACCCTCTGGGCGCTGTCGGACTAGATCGCAAGCAGCGCTAAGCCATCATCGCCAATTTTTTGGGAAGTATGTGCCGGCATAAGCTCATCAGAGCTTATGCCGATTGTTTAGTTCTTTGCGGTCAGACCGATGTGACCACCGATGGCCACCATGTCAGACAACAGCTTGGCTGCGTCATCAACCGGGCCAGGTTCGTTCTTGAAGTTGTCCTGCGCCTTGCGATGCGCCGCTTTGGCTTCTTCGACCATTGCGTCAAAGACCTCTTGCGTCACTTCTGCCTGTGGCAGGGCGCGCTCGGCCAGAACGGATACACCGGTTGCTGTGATCTCGGCGAAGCCGCCGGACACAACATAGGTGTCGGACCCACCGCCGTGGACCACGGTCAGAACCCCGGGGCGCAGTGTCGTGATCGTCGGCGCATGGTTTGCCATGGCTGTCAGATCACCGTCTGCACCGGGGATGCGGACCTCGGTCGCCTCGACCGACGCCAAGCGGCGTTCGGGCGAGACCAGATCGAATTGTAGGTTTGCCATGTCGGCTTCTCCTTCAGCCCAGAATTACGCGGCGTCTGCGGCCATTTTCTCGGCTTTGGCTTTCACTTCTTCGATGCCGCCAACCATGTAGAAGGCGCCCTCTGGGAAGTGGTCATATTCGCCGGCCACAACAGCCTTGAACGACGCGATTGTGTCTTCCAGCGGTACCTGAACACCTGGCGAGCCTGTAAAGACCTGTGCCACGTCGAATGGCTGGGACAGGAAACGCTCGATCTTACGCGCACGTGCAACGGTCAGTTTGTCTTCTTCTGACAGTTCGTCCATGCCGAGGATCGCGATGATATCCTGAAGCGATTTGTAACGCTGCAGCATCTGCTGCACGTCGGCTGCCACTGCATAGTGCTCTTCACCAACGATCGCTGGGTCCAGCAGGCGTGATGTGGAATCGAGCGGGTCAACCGCAGGGTAGATACCCTTTTCCGAAATCGCACGGTTCAGAACCGTTGTCGCATCAAGGTGCGCAAAGGATGTCGCTGGTGCGGGGTCGGTCAAGTCGTCCGCAGGTACGTAAATCGCCTGAACGGAGGTAATCGAACCGTTCTTTGTCGATGTAATGCGTTCCTGCATCTGGCCCATGTCGGTCGCCAGTGTCGGCTGGTAGCCCACAGCGGATGGGATACGACCCAACAGCGCGGACACCTCGGAACCGGCCTGTGTGAAGCGGAAGATGTTGTCCACGAAGAACAGGACGTCTGTACCGGACTGGTCGCGGAACGCTTCTGCCATTGTCAGACCGGACAGGGCAACACGCATACGCGCACCTGGAGGCTCGTTCATCTGACCGTACACCAGAGCCACTTTGGACTTGGTCAGGTCGTCAATGTCGATAACCTTGGAGTCGATGAATTCGTAGTAAAGGTCGTTGCCTTCACGTGTACGCTCACCCACACCGGCGAAAACCGAGTAACCGGAGTGCACTTTGGCGATGTTGTTGATCAGTTCCTGAATAAGAACAGTTTTACCAACACCGGCACCACCGAACAGACCGATCTTACCACCCTTTGCGTAGGGTGCGAGAAGGTCGATCACCTTGATGCCTGTGACCAGAACCTCGGAGGCTGTGGACTGCTGCTCAAACGTTGGCGCATCAGCGTGGATCGAGCGGCGCTCTTTCTCACCGATCGGGCCTTTTTCGTCGATCGGCTCGCCGATGACGTTCATGATGCGGCCCAGAGTTGCGTCGCCCACGGGCACTGTGATGGTGTTGTCCTGGTCAACCACTTCCTGACCGCGCACCAGACCCTCGGTACTGTCCATCGCGATGGTCCGCACAGTGTTTTCACCAAGGTGCTGCGCCACTTCCAACACCAGCGCTTTGCCGTTGTTGTCTGTGATCAGTGCGTTCAAAATCTCGGGCAGGTGGTCGTCGAACTGCACGTCGACGACAGCGCCGATGACCTGCGTGATCTTGCCTTTTGCATTTGCCATTTTCGTCTTCTCCGGGGTCTAGAGCGCTTCCGCGCCCGAAATAATTTCAATCAGCTCGTTGGTGATCACAGCCTGACGCGAGCGGTTAAACTCGATGGTCAGCTTGTCGATCATCTCACCAGCGTTGCGTGTCGCATTGTCCATCGCAGACATACGTGCGCCCTGCTCGGACGCGGCATTTTCCAGCAGAGCGCTGAAGATCGCCGTCGCCACACCACGTGGCAGCAGGTCGGCAAGAATTTCTTCCTCACCGGGCTCATAGTCATAGAGTGTCGCATCAGCGTCTTCGACCTGCTCGAACTTCGCAGGAATGATTTGCTGTGCTGTCGGGTGCTGCGTCACAACGTTTTCAAAGCGCGCAAAGAAGATCGTCGCAACATCGAATTCCTCGGCGTCGAAACGGCCAAGCACGTCTTTGGCGATACCCTGCGCGTCGGCATAGCCCACACGTTTGACATCTGTCAGGTCAACGTGACCGACAAAGAGGCTGCCGAAATCACGCTTCATCGCATCGCGGCCTTTTTTGCCGACAGTTACGATTTTCACCGTCTTGCCCTCGGCCAGCAGCTTTTGCGCATGGGTTTTCGCCAGCTTTGCGATGTTGCCGTTAAAGCCACCACACAGCCCGCGTTCTGCTGTCATAACGATCAACAACTGCACCTGATCGCTGCCCGTACCGGTCAACAATTTTGGCGCTGTGTCTGATCCACCAACCGATGCGGCAAGCCCAGCCATCACGGCGTTAAACCGTTCGGTGTAAGGGCGCGACGCCTCGGCTGCATCTTGGGCGCGGCGCAGTTTTGCAGCCGCGACCATCTGCATGGCCTTTGTGATCTTGCGGGTCGATTTGACCGACTCGATCCTGTTTTTCAGGTCCTTAAGACTTGGCAAAGCAAAGCCTCCTTTGTCTCAAAGATTACGCGAAGTCTTTTGCAAAAGCGTCGATTGCCGCTTTGATTTTCTCTTCGGCGTCGCCTTTGATCTTTGGGTCTTCCTTCGTGATCATGTCGAGCACGTCAGATGCGTTTGTGCGCAGGTGCTTCAGCAGGCCTGCTTCAAAACGGCCAACATCCTTGACGGCGATCTTGTCGAGGTAGCCTTTGGTGCCTGCGTAGATGACACACACGATCTCTGCGTTGGTCAGCGGCGCGTACTGCGGCTGCTTCATCAACTCGGTCAGACGGGCACCACGGTTCAGCAACTGCTGTGTCGCGGCGTCAAGGTCGGAACCGAACTGCGCAAAGGCGGCCATTTCGCGGTACTGTGCAAGCTCAAGTTTCACAGGACCAGCAACCGATTTCATCGAGTTGGTCTGCGCGGACGAACCCACACGCGAAACCGACAGACCGGTGTTCACCGCAGGGCGGATACCTTGGTAGAACAGTTCGGTTTCAAGGAAGATCTGACCGTCGGTGATCGAAATCACGTTCGTCGGAATAAATGCGGAAACGTCACCACCTTGGGTTTCGATGATCGGCAGCGCGGTCAAAGAACCCGCACCGTTGTCTTCGTTCAGCTTGGCAGAACGCTCGAGCAGGCGGGAGTGGAGGTAGAAAACGTCACCCGGGTAGGCTTCACGCCCTGGTGGGCGGCGCAGCAGCAGGGACATCTGACGATAGGACACAGCCTGCTTGGATAGGTCATCATAGATGATCAGCGCGTGGCGGCCGTTGTCGCGGAAGTGTTCAGCCATCGCAGTCGCTGCATATGGTGCAAGGAACTGCATCGGTGCAGGATCGGATGCTGTCGCAGCAACAACGATCGAATACTC